>NZ_JAZHQU010000007.1:0-295713 GCF_036543225.1 Chryseobacterium sp. CFS2 | reverse complement strand
TAGGGTTTTTATATATCGGTGGAATTAGTGGCTAATAAAATTTATCTTTGTCCAATGAATCAAAACACAAATAAAACCGTTCTTATTCTTGGTGCTAATTCAGATGTAGCAAAACAATGTATGATACAATATACTGAAAAAGGATTTTCAGTCATTGCTGCTTCCCGAAATACAACATCTTTGGACGATTTTATTGATTCAAACAATCTGAACCGCTCACTAATTTCTGTTTTATACTTTGATGCCGCAGATTTTGACTCTCATTATGAATTTTATTCCAGCCTTTCTGTAAAACCTCATATTGTAGTATATGCTGCAGGCTTTTTAGTAGACAATCAAAAAGCTTTGACTGATTTTAAAGGCACCAAACAAATGATGGAAGTCAATTATATGGGTGGGGTGTCAATCCTGAGCATTATGGCAATGGATAAAACCAATTCAAACCTGGAAAGAATCATTGGGCTCTCTTCACTGTCCGGAGTAAGAGGAAGAAAAAGTAATTTTGTGTATGGAAGTACAAAAGCCGCATTTACCCAGTTTTTGGCTGGATTAAGACAGGAGTTAGCTTCCCGTAACATCATTGTCAATGCTTTGGTTATTGGTTATATCAGAACAAAGATTAATAAAGGATTGGAATTGAATGAATCCTTGATTATGGAACCGGATTATGTGGCCAAATTTATTGTTAATGCAGGAAACTCCTTTACCATTGTTCCAAATTTTAAATGGAAGATTATCTACCATATTCTTAGACTTTTACCGGAAAGCCTGGCCGCAAAATTACCTTAAGTAATGTTCATTAACATTATTTTTCTTTGATGAATACCACACTTCGGTATCGTTTTTGTAATTCTATGACCTGAAAATTATTTCTTCCTGCAAGATTCAATTTCTGAATGATTATTGAGTAAAGCAGAAACAATCTGTTCTGCTGTCAATCTATTTTAATCTATCATATTTTTACTTTCACTAGGCTGGTGTAAAGTGAATTTCTTTTTGAACCGGAATATACTTTTGTTCAATTTCATTTTAAGTCTTGCAGAAGATGTTAATATCTATTGACATAAATAATAAAACACATACATACGTACAAAAATGGACGATTTAGAACTGAACAACATTCAACAACACTGGGATACCTTAATTTCTTCAGCCATTTCATGGGCACCGAGAATTTTTACTGCAATTATTTCTGCATTATTAATTTATCTTATCGGGTCATGGATGATCAGAATGATTAAGAAACTGGTGGAGAAAGCTTTCAAAAAAAGAAATATGGAAGCTTCTCTACAGCATTTTCTTTTAAATATTATCAACTGGGGACTTAATATTCTGTTGTTTATTGTTGTGGTGACACAGTTGGGAGTACAGACTTCTGCATTTGTTGCAATGATTGGTGCTGCAGGTTTGGCTATAGGTTTAGCTTTGCAGGGATCTCTAACAAATTTTGCAGGTGGAATATTAATTTTACTATTAAAACCTTTTAAAATCGGGGATTTTATTTCTACCAATTCCGGAGTTTCAGGGACGGTAGATGCAATAGATATTTTTCATACAAAACTAATCACTCCGCAAAACCAACTCATCGTTATTCCAAACGGAGTAGTTTCAAATAATAGTATTACCAATTTTACGCAATTAGGAACAAGAAGAACATCATTGGATATAGGGGTTGCCTATGATGCAGATCTAAGACAAACCAAAGATATTTTAATGAATGTTATTAAAAGTAATCAATATGCTCTTGAAACACCTGCGCCGCAAGTAGTGGTGACCCAGCTGGGAGATAGCGCTGTCAATTTATCCATAAGAGTGAGCGCTTCCACTGAAAACTTCTGGGCAATGAATGAAGAATTAATCATCGGTTGTAAAGAAGCTCTCGATAAAGCGGGAATAGGAATTCCTTTTCCACAACGAGATATTCATGTTTATAATCAATAATTATATTTAATTTTTTTAAGAAACTCCTGCATTATTTTAATGTGGGAGTTTTTAATTTAATCAATATTCTGAAGCAGTTCCAAAGCCTTTATCATATCAATTCCCTTACCCAAAACCGGTTTGAACAGGTCTCCTTTCTCTTTAATTCTGTCAAGTGCATTGGTAATTGTAAAATCTGTTGGTTTCAGGCCAAATTTTAATTCATCCCAATCCAAAGGCATAGAAACGGCAGCACCTTGTTTAGGTCTCAGACTGTAAGCACTTGCCAGAGTCTGGCCCGTTCTGTTCTGAAGGTAATCGAGATAAATTTTTTTGTTATCCCTTTTTTGAAGGCTTCTTTCTAACGTTGTAATCTTAGGCAGCTTATCATTCACCTGCTTCATGAGGATATGAGCAAAATCTTTTACCTGGTCAAAATCATATTTGCCACCCATCGGGATATAAATGTGAATTCCCGTACTCCCTGAAGTTTTGCAATAGCCTTTTATTTTAATTGATTTTAAAACTTCATTCACCTGAAGAGCCGTTTCGATTACTTCATCAAATGTATTCTTTGAAGAAGGATCCAGGTCTAAAACCAGATAATCAGGATGTTCAAGATCGGGTAAAGAACTGTTCCATGGATTGAGGTCAATACAGCCTAAATTATTGAGATACGCTAATGTTGCTTTGTCATTACAATAAATATAATCAATATATTTATCATTCGATTCAGAATATACCTGTGTGGTTTTTATCCATTCAGGAATATGATCTCCTGCATCTTTCTGATAAAAACTTTGTTCCTCAATTCCATTGGGAAATCGATTGAGAGAAAGGGGACGGTTTTTTAAATAAGGCAGAATATAACGTGCTATAGATTGATAATAGTCTATGACATCTCCTTTCGTAATATTTTCTTCAGGAAAATAAACCTTATTCTGATTCGTAAGTTTTACAAGATGCTTATCTAAAGTGATCTCTTTTTCTTTCTCAGTAACCTCCGTTTTTTTTGATGCAGTTTTTGTTTTCATTTCTTTAGGTTTTTCGGTGAAGGATGATTCTTTAAGATCTTCCGGACTTTTGTCTTCTCTGATTTGCATGAAAACCGGATGCCTGAAGATTCCGTCACGGGTAATTTCAGAATATTTTATTTCACAAACCAGTTCAGGTTTTACCCATGTTACCGGCATATTGGTTTTTGGAACTGTTTCGAAAGGTGAAGATTTTACAATTAATTTCTGAAACCTTTTATAGAGCTCTTTCAGGGAATTATTATTAAATCCTGTTCCTGTATGGCCACAGTAAGTAAGTTGGGAATTGATATATTTTCCTAAAATCAATGCTCCGAAACTTTCCCGTGTGCCTCTGGGTTCAGTAAAACCACAAATAATAACCTCATCAGTATTGGAGAATTTTATTTTAAGCCAGTCAGCAGTTCTGTGATTTTCACTGTAGGTGCTGTCTGCCCGTTTCGCAATCATACCTTCCAGCTGCATTTTTTTCATCTGACCAAAAAATTCAATACCCTTTTCCGGAATATGATCACAATATGTAATACTGCCAGTTTCTGTAAGAGCTTCCTTTAAGAGTTCTTTCCGCTGGATAAGAGGAAGGTCTTCTGTAGAATGGCCATTAAGCCAAAGAAGATCAAAAACTTGATAAACAAGAGCTGTGCTGGGATTATCCCCGATTTGTTGTAAAAGCTGGAAATTAGGCTTTCCCTGTTTGTCATAGGCTACAACTTCGCCGTCCAGAATCATATGGTGTTTCTGTTTTTCGAGCTCCAAGGCTATTTTTTCGAATTTGGATAAAAATGAAATTCCGTTTCGGGAATAGAAGAGTGGAGTATCTTTACTGAGGTCTGCAATTGCTCTGTAACCGTCCCATTTTATTTCAAAGATCCAGTCTTTATCATTGAAGGCTTCCTCTGAAAGCTTAGCCAGCATAGGTTTGATGAAAGACTTCAGTTTTTTTTCGTTGGTTAAAGAATTAACACTTCTGAAAGGACTGTCAGATGTTATGAGTTCTTTTTTTCTTTTATTTTTAGGCTTTTTTTTTCCTCTAAAAATTTTGTGACCAGAGATTTTTGGGAAGTATTTTCTTCAGCATCGTAAGGGGCTTCTGCAAATTCATCCTTATGTTTAATTAGAAGCCATGCGTTATCTTCACTATTTTTCATTTTCACCAAAGCAAATTCTCCTTTGAGTTTCTTACCATGTAAAATAAACTTTAAAGAACCTGCATGTAACTCCTTCAGAAGTTCTTTTTCATCTGTAAGTTTAGAATTTTCTTCCAGAGGTTCATAAGTTCCGCTATCCCAGATTTCCACTTGTCCGGCTCCGTAATTTCCTTCAGGAATATTTCCTTCAAAATCTTTATAATCGTAAGGATGATCTTCTACCATCATGGCCAGACGTTTGTCTTTTGGATCTAATGACGGACCTTTTGGAACTGCCCAGCTTTTCAGTACACCTTCCATTTCAAGCCGGAAGTCATAATGAAGTCTGGAAGCAGCATGTCTCTGAATCACAAAAATAAGTTTGTCTTTACTTTTCTTGGTTTTTCCTTTTGGTTCGCTGGTTTCATCGAACTTCCTTTTACTATTATAATCTTTAAGAGCCATTATGATGCGGATTTGGATTTAGAAGTATTCAGGCTGGCTTTTAACTGTGCCATGAGGTCAATCACTTTACCTTCTTTTGCAGGCTGTGCTTTTTTAGCTTTTATATTTTTGCCTTTTGCTTTCTGCTTAATGATCTTCATCAGTTCATCAGAATAGGTGTCTTTGTACATTGCAGGATCAAATTCCTGAGAAAGTTGCTCGATGAGGTTAACCGCCATTTTAAGTTCTGCCGGTTTCGGGGCTTTTTGAGCGGGAATTTTTAAATCTTTATAATCCCTTATTTCCTGATCAAACCTCAAACGGTTGAGGACGAGGATGTCATCTTTGTACGGACGGATCATTCCAATGGCTTCCGTTTCACGGAGTACAAATGTTCCGATTCCCACCATAGCTGTTTTTTCAAGAGCTTTCAGTAAAAGCCTGTAGGCATTTTCTCCATTTTTCTGAGGCTCCAGATAGTAGGGGTTTTCAAAATACACACTGTCTACTTCAACCTCTTTTACAAACTGGTCAATAGAGAGTATTTTTGACTTTTCAGGGCTTGCAGCTTCGTAATCTTCCTCATCAAGAACGATATATTTGTCGTCCATGAGATAACCTTTGACGATGTTTTCCCATTTAACTTCTTTTCCTGTGTTTTCATTCACTCTTTTGAACCGTATATTGGAAAAATCAGATTTGTCAAGCATATCAAGATCCAATTTTGTGGTTTCCGTTGCCGAATAAATTTTAACAGGAATGTTCACTAAACCGAAGCCAATGGCGCCATTCCAAATTGCTTTCATTGTCTTACGTTTTTAAAAATCAAGCAATTAATATGCCGTTGAACACCCGTGTGGTACCTTTAGATGGCTTTGTTGTCAAATGACAATTGTTTTTAGCGCTGACTTTTATATCTTTATCTTTCCGCAATCTGTGGATACAATACAACATGGAAGAACTTTTTAATTATATCAAAAAATTCGGGTCACTGAATCCTCAGGATGAGCTTTTAATTGCTGATGGCATTCAGGAAGTCACTGTAAAAAAAGGAGAACCTTTTGTAGAAGCAGGAAAGGTGAGCCAAAGAATTGCTTTTGTAAAAAAAGGAGTATTCCGGTCTTTGTATTATAATAAACAAGGTGATGATTTTACCAGGTATTTCATCTATGAAGGGAGATTTATCGGAGATTTTCAAGGGTTTACAGATCAGCTGCCTGCGCATGAAGATATTGAAGCTATTACGGATGCTGTACTTTTGGTGATGGATCTTCAATATTTTAAAATCCTGGAACAGAAAATTGCGGTGTGGCCGGTTTTATTTGCCAGAATTCATGCCTTTGTGGTGGAGAACAAGTTAAAGGTGGCCAGTATCATGCTGAATCAGGATGCGAAATCACGGTACATTCATTTTTTAAACCATTATCCCGGACTTGCCAATAGAGTTCCACAGTCCATGCTGGCTTCCTATCTTGGGGTTACTCCTTCTTCATTAAGCCGGATCAGAAGAAATATAGTCTAGAATGATCAATGATGAATGATCATTGATAGATGATACTAATGAGTGTGCAGGAACAACAGACTTTGTAAATTTGGCTAACATCTAACATCTAACATCTAACATCTAACATCTAATTTCTTATTAAACCCTTTTTGTCAAATGGCAATGGTCTTTCTATTTGACTGTCATAGCTTTGCCCTATAAAAATTAAAGTACGAATATGGATATTGTATTAGGATTACAATGGGGTGATGAAGGAAAAGGAAAGTTTATTGATCTTATCAGTGAAAGTTATGACATTACAGCGCGTTTTAACGGCGGATCTAACGCTGGGCACAGCATAGAAAGAAATGGCCGCAGAATTACGCTTAAAATGATCCCTTCGGGAATCTTTATGAAAGGAGTGCAGAACGTTATCGGTACGGGAACGGTTCTGGATCCGGTGAGCTTTAAAAAAGAGATTATAAACCTTCAGGCATTTGATGAGACTGTTCAGCCGGAAAATAATATCGTTATTTCATTGAAATCTCACTTTGTACTTCCTACCCATAAGCTTCTGGATATTTTTATGGAGGAGAGTTCTGATTATACTACCATTGGAACAACTAAAAATGGGATTGCTCAGGCCTATTCAAATAAAATTTTAAGACAGAATGTAAGAATAGGAGATATGTTTGCTCCGGACTTTGAAAGCAGGGTAAAACATATTTTAGCAAGAGATTACAAAATGCTTGCTGAGGGAAATATAGAGCTGCCATCTTTAGAGGATATCAGTAATGAGTTTTTTGAAGCAGTCGATTTTCTGAAGAGATTTAAGTGTACAGAAACCGAAATGTATTTAAACAATGCTTTGGCTGAAGGAAAAACAATATTGGCTGAAGGATCTCAGGCAGCCATGCTTGATATTGACCACGGAACCTATCCTTATGTAACTTCTTCTTCCACAACAGCTTCAGGAGCGAGCAGTGGGTTAGGTGTTTCACCGAAAAAGATCGGTGAAATATTTGGAATTGCTAAAGCATATTGTACGAGAGTAGGGAACGGAGTTTTCCCAACAGAGTTGTTTGATGAATTAGGAGAAGAGATCAGAACTAAAGGGAATGAGTTTGGTTCCAATACAGGACGTCCGAGAAGAACAGGCTGGCTGGATTTACCTGCTTTAAAATACGCCGTAATGATCAACGGAGTGACGCAGCTGGTTCTGACGAAGGCAGATGTTTTAAGCGGATTGAAATCTGTAGCTGTTTGTACCCACTATGAACTGGAAGATGGAAAAACAGTAGCGGCTTCAGGGATACTTCCGGAAAATGGAAAGCCTGTACTGAAATGGATGAACGGCTGGAATGCTGATTTTTCTACAATGAAAAATCCTTCAGAATTACCACAGGAGTTAATTGAATTTTTATCATTTTTGGAAGCTGAATTGGGAATTCCGGTGGCTTATCTTTCAACAGGTCCGGGAAGAAATGAGATGTTGAAATTAATCTAATAAATAGTTATCGAATAGAGAAAGAGGTTAGGAAGTATTTCCTAACCTTTTTTTTATTTGTATAGAGAGGTTTAGTTAACTTTTGTAAGAATAAAGCGTTGTTTTGTAGAAGGCTGAACCGTTTGATCCGTAGTACCAATTACAATAGGAGTAAGATTAGTAGTTGCTCCATTCTTTACTTCTAATCTCAGTGCTGGCGCATTCTTAGGAGCGAATCCAAAACCATTATTTCCCAGATTGAATAATAACCATTTCTGAGAATCTGCATTAGAATTGGTTCTTAATTCAACAGCTGTTCCATTCGTTGTTCCGTTACTTTTTACGGTTAATACTTTTGCAGGATCCAATATAGATTTGATGATATAATACCCATGATCTGATTTGCTGAAAGTAAATCTCTGGTTATTCCCTGTAGAAGCTGAATACAGAATGATGCTGGTGCCGTCTGTAGTGGAACTTCCGGAAATATCTAAATTTTTATCACTCGCTAAAGCCGTTGTCATGGTATACGTTCCGTTGATTGCAGAAGAGGCATTAACAGGTCCATACAAATGGTTTATTCCGGCATAGTCACCTGCAGATAATCCTGTCCTTTGCTTGGTAAATGTAGATCCGTCCAGCTTGGTCATTACAGGCTGGCTTGCATCTATAGCAAAGTCTGTAGACTGATACATCATGACTGACCCGAAATCAAACGCCCCATGTCCTGCATAATCATTATAAAGATTGAAGTTATGACGGCTTCCTTCCACCGCTTTGTTAACATCTACAATGATGTACTGATCTCTATCTGGGCGGCACTGCTCATGCATGATTCCCATAGAATGCATTATTTCGTGAGCAATAATGGCGGGATAAGTGATATTATAAATTTTAATACCATTAACCCTGTTTTTTTGCCATCCAAGGGGAGAGCTATTGGAGGTTGTATAAGTAAAAGTAATATATTCTGTTTGATTGGTGCGTTCAACAAACTGAACACTGGTTTGAGAAGAAATCATATCAAACGCTTTGTTGATATTGGTAAGGAAGGTATTGTAATTCTGAGTACTCATACTTCCCTGGCTGGGTAATGTATAATAAACGGTTGCATTCGGCCATGTCTTAATAAAGGAGCTTACAATGGTACTTTTTTCAACGGTTGACATTTCAGAACTGGCCTGCATCTTTAATTTGTCAAACTGCTCAGGGCTAATCGTAATGTCATCGGCGTAAAAATATTCACCGTTTACTTCATTGACATACGTGTAATTTCCGTTGATTAAGAATTTGTGAATCTTTGCATTGTCTAGCTTTGTCGTGGTTTGATCCATTGAATCTGCCTGTGCATTTTCAATATCCGACCTACATGAATTCAGTGCCAAAATAAGGCATCCTGATAATAGTAATAGTTTGCTTTTCATATTATTTAATATTGGTTTGGTGATCAAGGTTTAAAATATGAACAGCTATATTATTATCATACGCATGAGATTATAAAAATACATCAATTTCTAAGTTTTGATTTAGTCTTCATTATAATTCAGCTGTGTGTGGTAAATATATCAATAAAAGTTATTATTTAAATATAACATAATATATTGATTGTTTTGTTTTTATTCGAAAAATGTATTTGTTTCGTTAAATAATTTATTTTGATTTAATTTTTACTACTTATTTTCAAATCTAATTATTTCACGAATATTTGATATAGTGATTAAAACTGCACATTACACTCACGTAAAGTTTATTCTATTAACAAATTAATAAGACATGATTAAATTTATACAGTCATGGCAGCCAAAATGTGATCTTCTTTTTTTAAGTAATATTGTCGATATAGAGCATGGAAATTGTAGGTAAATTGAAGATCCCTGTAATTGATGATATAAAAAAAGCGGGGCAAAAACCCCGCTTTACATCTATGCTTTTAAATTCAATTGTAATTCTAATTCGTCGAGCTGTGCATCAGCAATCGAGGCCGGCGCGTCAATCATTACATCTCGTCCTGAATTGTTCTTAGGGAATGCGATATAATCTCTGATTACTTCATTTCCATCAAGAATGGCTACCAAACGGTCAAATCCGAATGCTAAACCACCATGTGGCGGAGCTCCATATTTGAACGCATTCATTAGGAATCCAAACTGAGCTTCTGCTTCTTCTCTGGTGAATCCTAATAAATCAAACATTTTAGACTGAAGATCTCTGTCAAAAATTCTGATAGATCCTCCTCCGATTTCATTTCCGTTAAGAACCATATCATAAGCATTGGCTCTTGCTTTTCCAGGATCCGTTTCCAATAAGTGAATATCTTCTGGTTTTGGAGAGGTGAAAGGGTGGTGCATTGCATGGTATCTTTCAGTATCTTCATCCCATTCCAATAGAGGGAAGTCAACTACCCAAAGTGGAGCAAACTCATTTCCTTTTCTTAATCCCAAACGGTTTCCAAGCTCCATTCTTAATGCAGAAAGCTGAGCTCTTACTTTATTCTCATTTCCGGAAAGAATCAACATTAAGTCTCCTTCTTTAGCTCCGAATTTTTCGATGATTTTTGCTAAATCTTCTTCGTTGTAGAATTTGTTCACCGATGAGGTTTTCACTCCATCATTCTGGAATTTTGCCCAAACCATTCCTGAAGCTCCAATCTGAGGACGTTTTACCCAATCAACAAGTTCGTCAATTTGCTTTCTTGTATATTCTGCACAACCTTCTACATTGATTCCGACAACCAGTTCTGCGTCATCAAATATTTTAAAGTCTTTCCCTTTTACCAACTCATTCAGTTCTACGAACTCCATCCCGAAACGAATATCCGGTTTGTCATTTCCGTATTTTCTCATTGCATCCGCGAAAGTCATTCTTGGGAAGTTTTCGAATTCCTGGCCTGTAATATCTTTTAAAAGAGTTTTAGTCATTCCTTCGAATACGTTCATCACATCTTCCTGCTCTACAAAAGCCATTTCACAGTCGATCTGTGTAAATTCCGGCTGTCTGTCAGCTCTCAAATCCTCATCACGGAAGCATTTTACAATCTGGAAGTATTTATCCATTCCACCTACCATCAAAAGCTGCTTGAAAGTCTGTGGAGACTGTGGTAATGCATAAAACTGCCCCGGATTCATTCTGCTTGGTACCACGAAGTCTCTTGCGCCTTCCGGAGTGGACTTGATCAAAACAGGGGTTTCCACTTCAATGAAACCTTCTTCAGATAAATAATTTCTTACTTTCTGTGCCATTTTATGACGGAAGATCAGTTTATCTTTTACCGGATTTCTTCTGATATCCAGATAACGGTATTTCATTCTTAATTCTTCACCACCGTCTGTTTCATCCTCAATAGTGAAAGGAGGAAGCTGAGAGTCGTTCAGAATAGTCAGTTTTTCTACCAGAATTTCAATTTCCCCGGTTGGAATATTAGGGTTTTTACTTACTCTTTCAATAACTCTTCCGGTAGCCTGAATCACAAATTCACGGCCCAGTTTTTTAGCTTCTTCCATCAATTGTGCAGAAGAGCGCTCCTGGTCAAAAACCAGCTGGGTAATTCCGTAACGATCTCGTAGATCTACCCAAATCATAAATCCTTTATCACGGATAGTCTGTACCCATCCTGATAGTGTAACTTCTTCATTCAGATTTTTCAGAGATAGCTCTCCGTTGGTGTGTGATCGAAACATAATTATTTGTTTAAAGTTCAATGTTTAAGGTTCATTTTTGAACCTTGAATTTTTCGTTGGCAAAGATAAGATTTTTGCAGGTTTTATAAATAAAAAAAACTTCCTTTCGGAAGTTTCATATATTGTTTTTAGATTTTTTAATTTCTATTACCACCTTTTGCGATCAGAATTCTCTTTATTTCTTCAGTACCTTTTGTTTCATCAGCTACTTCAAGAGGTGTTTTGTTTTGACATTTTTTGTTGACGTTGGCTTTGTTGTCCAAAAGGAAGTTGATAATGTTCTTTCTATCAGACATAACACTGAAGCCAAGAGGTGAATAAAGTATATCTCCAACAAGGAAACATTTGTTGTAATCTCCCGGGGCAAACTGTTTTTTAAATGTTGCTATATCATCAGAATAAATGGCTTTCATCTTTTCCTGAGTCATTTTCTGAGCAGATAACATACTGCCAGACAGTAACATTCCAAATAGAAAGGTAGTAGAGATTATTTTTTTCATAAGAATAATTTTTAAGAATATACAAATCTAAATTAAATTTTATTACCAATTGATAAGTTTTGGCAATAAATGTTATTTGATTAAGCGGTCTATTCTTTTAATTATTGTAAAATCGTAAAACTGGTTTTGGGAAATAAGGGGAACTTATTCTAAAAGCTTAATCATTTCGGGTTTTTCATACTTTCGGGCATAATCTAAAGCAGTGTAGCCTGCTGAGGTTTTCGTGTCTTTTTTTGCTCCGTTGGCCAGAAGTTTTTTTGCTAACTCTGTATTGCCATATTTTGCCGCAAACATTAATGGTGTTTTTCCATCACAGATTTTGTTTAGATCAGCTTTTTCATCAATCAGTTTTTGGAAAATCTCCTTGCTGTTCATTTTAATGGCCAGCGCTAATAAAGTATAAGCGTTATTTTCGATTTGATAACATGCATTGATGTTTTCCTTATTGATTAAACCTGCAAAGTAGGCAGTGTTGTCATATTTTAGCATTTGCTTATGCTCATTAGTTAATTCCTGAGCGGTTACAGAGGTCACGCATAACATTCCTAATGCAAGAATGATTGTTTTAAGGGTTTGGTGTAATTGCATATTGTAGTTTTTATGGTTTAAATTCTAAGATATCTCCGGGTTGACAATCCAGTGCAGTGCAGATTGCTTCTAAGGTGGAAATTTTCAAAGCCTTGGCTTTTCCGTTTTTTAAAATGGAGAGATTTGCTTGGGTAATTCCTATTTTTTCGGCTAATTCCTGGGACTGCATTTTCCGTTTGGCAAGCATTACATCAATGTTGATAATGATCGGCATGATTATATAGTTAATTCGTTTTCTGTTTGTAATTCATATCCCTTTTTGAAAAATTCTATAATAAAAAATATAATGATTCCCAATGTGAAGTGAAGCACGATGAATAGAGGATCTATGCTATAGATAGATTGATCCATACAATATAAAACAATACTATAGATAGGGATAAAGACGATGTTAAGTGTAGCGAATATCTTTAAATCATGGATCACTTTTATATTAAAAATAAGATCAGTACTCATCCCTTTGAATATTCTGAACAAATAAAAAGTAAAAACACTGTAAAATCCCACAAAAAAAATAATGGAAATAAAGGTATACAGGGTATAACTTCCTTTGATTATAGCACCCGTTAATGGCATTTCGAATTGGAACATTAAAGAATCAGTTGCAGTTTTTCTTATTTCATTATCGAAATTTCCGGTTTTAAAAGTTTCTGAGAAAAACTGTGTTCCCTGATGTAAATTACTGTAAACAATGACAAATCCCAAAATGATATATCCCAGGTATAGAAGCTGAGCGACGGAGCCTGCCAATAGAATTTTACTTAGCAGAGTAGAAACAGATTTTTCACCAATTAATTTCATGCGATATTATTTTTAGTTGTTGTAAATGTATAAAAATTTATCGTAATACGATAAATTTTTATTGTAAAATTAATTTTACAATATTTTTAACTGAATTTTGATAGCAACGGTCATGATTCAAAAATGATTAAAACTTTTCATATGCCAACTTTTAATTGCTTTTGAATGAATACTTTTGCTAATAAACCAGGAGAGTCATGACAAAATATATTCAGTTTTTGAAAAAGGCATTCAGCGGCGAAGAAACAGATTTTACAAAAGTGAATATCAGAAGCGCTGTACTGCTTTTAGCAATTCCCATGATGTTGGAGATGGCTATGGAATCTGTATTTGCTCTTGTTGATCTCTATTTTGTTGGTCACCTGAAAGAAAGTGGCTTTGCCATTCAGACGGTAGGCCTTACCGAATCTGTACTTTCAGTGATGTATTCTATTGCGATCGGTATGAGTATGGCGGCAACTGCTTTAGTGGCACGAAGAATTGGGGAGAAAAACCCGGAACAGGCTTCCAGAAGTGCAGCACAGGTACTGCTCGTTTCCTTTGCTATTACTTTTGTTTTAAGCTTACTCGGAGTGATCTATGCTGAAGAAATTTTGATTCTGATGGGCTCAAAACCTGAAGCGGCAGCTTATGGAAAGAATTTCACCAGAATTATGATGGGAAGCAGTACCATTATTATGCTTTTATTTTTAATCAATGGTATTTTCAGAGGAGCAGGAAATGCGATGATTGCGATGAAAAGTTTATGGATAGCCAATATTGCCAATATTATTCTCTGTCCGATTTTGATAAAAGGCTTAGGACCAGTTCCGGCTCTGGGATTAACGGGTGCTGCTTTGGCCACAACGATAGGCCGTAGCATAGGGGTGATTTATCAGTTGTATCATCTCTTAGTAGCCGATACGCAGATTCGTATAAAGATTCCTTATTTTAAACCGAATTATGAACTTATCCAATCCGTAATAAAAATAGCAACTCCCGGAATTTTTCAGTTTGTTATTGCATCATGCAGCTGGATTTTCCTAGCAGAACTAGTGGCAACAACTGGTGGTGAGAATGCATCAGCAGGTTATCAGACCGCTTTAAGGCTTATGATGTTTTTTATGCTTCCTGCATGGGGACTGAGTAATGCCGCTTCTACGCTGGTAGGACAAAATATGGGAGCCAATGAAATGCTGAGAGCAGAACAGTCTGTAATGAAAACCGTGAAATATAATGTCATCTTTATGCTGGTGGTCAGTCTGATCTTCCTTTTTATGGGGAATTTTTTAGTGGGCTTTTTCACGCAGGAAATGGCCATTAAAGATTTTGCTAAAAATGCTCTTCAGATTATGAGCACTGGATTTATCTTTTATGGAATCGGTATGGTAATGATCAATGCATTCAATGGAGCAGGAGATACCTGGACTCCTACATGGGTTAATCTTTTTGGATTCTGGCTGTTTCAGATTCCTTTAGCCTATTTTTTATCCAAATATTTTGACATGGGGCCGAAAGGTGTTTTTATTTCAATCCCGGCGGCAGAAACTTTAATTACCATTGTTGCTTTTATCTTGTTTAAAAAAGGAAAATGGAAAACGATAAAGGTTTAGAAGGCTGGGAGCTGGAAGCTGGATGATGGAAGTAATGAAGGTTTGAAATATCTAAAATGGTTTTTATTAGCAAACATTGGAGTGTAGATTTTTTTAAAGGAAAATGGAAAACAATCAGGGTTTAAAAGGCTGGGAGCTGGAAGCTGGATGATGGAAGTAATGAAGGTCTGAAATATCTAAAACGGTTTTTATTAGCAAACATTGGAGTGTAAATTTTTTTTAAGGAAAATGAAAGGTTTAAAAGGCTGGAAGCTGGATGATGGATGATGGAAGTAATGAAGGCATGAGATCTCTAAAACGGTTTTTATAGTATAGATTTTGATCAGATAAAAGAGAAATTGAAAACACCAATCTGGTGTAACTTCCAGCCTCCCTCTCCCAGCTCCCAGCTATTTATAAAACTTTAACAGCTTTATTAATTGGATTTTAGCGTTGGGTTTTATAAATTCGTAGTACAACAAATACATAATACTATGGGAAAAGGAGACAAAAAATCAAGAAGAGGAAAAATTAATTCCGGAAGTTATGGAAAAAGAAGACCTAAAAAGGCTTCAAAATCTTTTGCAGCTTCTGAAGAAAAATCTAAGAAGTAATCAAAATAAAAAAGACCGAAGATCATGTCTCCGGTCTTTTTTTATGAAAATTAAATTAATTATTTACCTCCAAGAATATTACCAAGGATGCTGCCTAAGCCGCCACCGCCTTGTTGTTGGTTTCCACCACCCAATACACTTCCCAGTATATCGTTCAGAGGATTTCCTGATGATTGGGCTTGTCCGCCACCTCCCAAAACACTTCCAAGAATGTCATTTAAAGGATTAGACTGCTGAGCCTGAGCCTGATTAGAAGCATTTCCAAGAATTCCTCCTAAAAGATCACCCAAACCGCCTGCGCCTACATTATTTTGTTGCTTTTGCTGGCCGATATAACCCATTACAACAGGGGCAAGCATCGCAAGAATAGGACCTATTTTGTCTATTGAAATTCCTGTGTTTTGTGACAACTGGTTTTCAACAGTACTTTTTTGTCCGCCGAAAATATGATCAAGAATAGATCCTCCTTCAGCCTGTCTTGCTTCAATTTGTGAGGCATCATCTAAAATACTTCCGTTATGGTCTTTATCTAAAGCACTATTTAAAGCTTCTGCTTCTTTAGCATCCTGAGATTTATTTCTAAGATAAGAAATGATAAGAGGAGTAGCTACTGCTAATAGGGCAATTACCTGGTTTTTGCTGATTCCGAATTTGTTTTCAGCCTGTTCTGCAACCTGGTTGCCTGTGTTCCCTGTAAGTAGGTCAATTAAACTCATTTTTTGTGTTTGTTAGTATTAAGTGAACCAAAGTTATCAAAAAATATGCCTCATAAAATGACCGCCTTTCATAATTATTGTTAAAGTTTTCTTATCTGATCTTCCGTGTAACCTTTGCTCTTTAAAAGCTTTATATATTCTATCGCACTGATGGTCATCCATTCAATAGGTTCAGATGCCTGCTTCTTATCAATGGTGAACTCCAAAATACCAATATTGTTATTCATCCATGGAAGTGCATAATAATTCAGCCCTCCTTTATACTCCTTAAACGTGTGAAATTCTTTTCCTTTTTCCGTTAATAATATGACTTTATAGACTAGAAGATATCCCACAGGAATCAACAGGCATACCCATGAAAATTTTCGTAGACTGGTATAAGCTAAACCCAACACAATCGGCAAAGAAATTTTTGAAAAACTTCCGAAATAATAGATTCCAAGAAAAATAATAAACAAAAATAAATATTTGTTCATATTAGTTCTTTATAATAGGAACATTCGAACAAGCTTCTCCGAACATCAGAGATTTTACAATGGGTTTTAATTGTTCTACCAATTCAATATAGGCATTTTCAGGGATTTCTTTATCGGAACAGCCTTTTACGAGTACTCTTTTTCCTCTCATTTCCTCAAAATCATGAGTCTGGATGGCATTGTGCATTAAAATAACGTCCAGGTCTTCGCGGTTTCCAAAAACGATTTTCTTTGCTACTTCTGTAAGCTTCGCTGTTAAAACAAAATAAGCCCAAAGCGGAATAATAGTATCTACAGAATTGTAAATGTATATATAGGTGTCTCTATATTGTTCCGTATCGATGGCGTCAACCTTTTCACGGAAATCTTTTTCTTTAAGGATCATTTCCTGAAAAAGAAAATCTTTAAGGTCAATACCTTTTCTTTCCCCTTTTGGAAGTAAAGTGGTAAGGTCAAAATTGATAAGGCCGCTTTCTGCAACCTTATTCCGGATTTCAAATTCTTCTGACATTTTTTATCATTATCTTTGAACAAATTTACGAATTAAGATCATATCAATCTTAATTTGTTCTCTATCCTTACTATAGAAATGAAGTATTATATTATTGCAGGAGAAGCTTCTGGAGATTTACATGGAAGTAACCTGATGAAAGCCTTAAAACGAAAGGATTCCAATGCAGAATTCAGATTTTGGGGTGGCGACCTTATGAAAGCCCAGGGCGGAACATTGGTAAAACATTACCGTGACCTTGCCTTTATGGGATTCCTGGAAGTGGTGATGAACCTTCGTACCATTCTGAATAATATTAAATTCTGTAAAGAGGATATTCAAAAGAACAGACCTGACGTTTTGATTTTGGTAGATTATCCGGGTTTCAACCTGAGAATTGCCAGATTTGCCAAAGAGCTTGGAATCAAGGTGGTGTATTATATTTCACCACAACTTTGGGCCTGGAAAGAAGGCCGCGTAGAAATTATCAAAAAATATGTGGATGAAATGATGGTGATTCTTCCTTTCGAAGAAGATTTTTACAGGAAACATGGAGTTCATTCCCATTTTGTAGGTCATCCTTTGCTGGATGCTATTTCGGATCTGCAGGAAATCAGTATTGAAAAATTCAAATCTGAGCATGGACTGAACGAAAAGGAAATCATTGCATTATTACCGGGTTCCAGAGAACAGGAGGTAGAAAAAATGCTTGAAATAATGCTTTCTGTAAGACCACACTTTAAAAATTATCAGTTTGTAATTGCCGGAGCACCCAGTCTTCCAAAAGAATTTTACGAGAAATATGTGGATGATAATGTTCATTTTGTTTCCAATAAAACCTATGACCTGCTGAGATGTTCAAAAGCAGCTCTTGTTACGTCAGGAACAGCTACTCTGGAAACAGCATTACTGGATATCCCTGAAGTAGTCTGTTATCGCGGAAGTAAAATTTCTTATGCTATTGCTAAAAGATTAGTGAAAAACATCAATTATATTTCCCTTGTTAATCTGATTATGGATAGAGAAGTGGTAAAAGAATTGATTCAAAATGATCTGAACACCAAAAACCTGGTAGAAGAACTCAACAAGATTTTAACAGGAGAAAAAAGACAACAGGTTCTGAATGACTATAGCCTTCTGAGAGAAAAGCTTGGCGGAAAAGGAGCCAGCGACCATGCCGCTGAGGTAATATTAAACGTATAGCCTCATCCCAAATCTTTTGAAAAATTAATCTACCTTTTACCTATGAATTATTGTACCCGTTTCCTGTTATTACTGATATTTACCTTATTTTTCTCCCATAGTTTTGCCCAGCAGAACAATATAAGAGATAAAGCTCAGATATTTTATTACGGCTGGTATGGAAATCCATCAACAGACGGAAGTTATCAACACTGGAATCATGAAATTCTTCCTCACTGGAGCAATCCGAAGTGGAACAATATGGGACATCACCAGGGAGGAGATGATATCGGGGCTAATTTTTATCCGGCACTTGGAAATTATAGTTCCAACGACAAGGAGATCATTGAAAAACATATGAAAATGATCAAAGAATCCGGAGTAGGAGTTGTGGTGGTAAGCTGGCTGGGAAAAGATTCATACACGGATAAAAGTCTTATCAATTATCTGGATATTGCAGATCGTTTTGATTTGAAAATTGCATTTCACATTGAACCGTTTTATAAAAATACATCAGAATTAAAGGAGCAGCTTTCCTACCTTATAAAAACATATTCCAATCACCATGCTTTCTATAAAAAAGACGGAAAACCTCTGTTGTATGTATATGACAGCTATAAAATCCCTAAAGAAGAATGGGCAAAAATGCTGTCTGAAAATGGCGAAAAAACAATCCGAAATACAGAATTAGATGCTCTTTATATAGGACTTTGGGTTGAAAAAGATGATGCGAAATTTTTTGAATCATCAGGTTTTGACGGTTTCTATACCTATTTTGCCAGCGAAGGTTTTGTATATGGAAGCACAATTGCCAATTGGAATTTTATGGCCCAATATGCTAAAGATCATCATCTGATTTTTATTCCTTGTGTAGGGCCTGGGTATTCAGATACAAGAATCCGCCCATGGAACGAAGCAAATTTCAAAAGCCGAAACAATGGGAAGTATTATGAAAACATGTTTGATGCTGCCATAAAAGTAAACCCTGATTTCATCGGGATCACCTCATTCAATGAATGGCATGAAGGAACCCAGATAGAACCTGCTGTTCCTAAAAAATCGGGAGATTTTAAATATGAAGATTATGGGAAAGATCCGTTGTTTTATATCAAAGAAACTAAGCGTTTGACGGATAAATTTTTGAAAAAGAAATAGTATACTTTCAATCCTGAATTTTACCATAAAAAATTAAGTGCCCCGTTGATGTTTTTGATGCATAACGGGGCGTTTTTTAGTCAGTTTAGAGATTATATCTCATGAATTAATTATCTACTTTACCCTGATAATTAATTGAAATTGCACAAGCAGCCTCTTCTTATTCTGGCCGTATGTTTTATTCTTGGGATTCTTTTTCAGGATAAAATAGTGTTGACGAAATCTTTCGTTTATGGGATTGCTGCAATCTGCTTAGTTCTGCTTGTTTTAATCTGTTTTCATTCTTACTTTTTGCACAAAACCAAAGTTATCGGGCTTGTGCTTTTGTTCTTTGGTGCTGGGATTATCCTTCATTTTTATAATGCTTATTCTCCGGATGATAAAGTTCTGGTAGGGAAAAAAGAAACGGTTACTTTTAAGATCGCTCAGAAATTAAATTCTTCTGGAAAATATAGAAAATACGAAGGTGCGGCACAGGTGGGAAATACACGTTTCAATTCCATTTTTTATGTTCCAAAAGACAGAAAAGAGCTGGATTTTATTCATTATTATAAAGCTGAAGCGTATGTAACACAAGCAAAGACGGCCCAATATGATTTTCAGTTTGATTATGCCAGATATCTGAAGCGAAAACATATTGATTATCAAATTTATATTTCAAAAGAAATTGTATCTGCAGAATGGAGTGAGGTAACGCTGGCGGATAAAATGCGGCAATATAGACTTATGGTTCTTCATAAAATTGATACAACCGGAATGTCAGGAAAGACCAAAGAATTTTTAAAAGGGATTATTCTGGCAGACCGTACAGAGATTGATGCAGATACTGTAAAAGATTTCAATAAATCCGGGCTGGTTCATTTTTTGGCTATTTCCGGAACCCATATTGTGGTTATCTTCGGGGTATTTTATTTTTTGCTGATCCGTTTTACTCCCTTACCATTCAGAAAATATACGGTAATTGCAAGCTTGGTTTTTATCTGGCTGTTTGCTGCTTTTATTGGATTTGGAAATTCAGTGTTGCGATCCTGTATCATGCTCAGTGTTTATTTTGTTTTTGTATTGCTTCAGCGAAAACCGGATTTGCTTCATTCATTGGCTTTATCTGCTTTCTTTATTTTAATTGGTGATACCCAGCAACTTTTTGACGTGGGTTTTCAGCTTAGCTTTTTGGCTGTTTTGGGGATTTATTGGTTGAATCAGCCTCTGTTGAAATATTTTCCAAAACAGGATAACTATATTAAAAAACTCCTGTTTAATACCATCACAATATCTTTATCAGCACAGTTGGCAACCCTTCCTTTGGTCTTGTATTATTTTCATCAGTTTTCATTCATATCAATCATTGCCAATTTTGTTGTTGTTCCTTTTTCCGAACTCATTATTGTTTTCTCCTTTATAATGACTGCCCTGGTTTCTTTTGGAATTGATTTTGAATTTCTGAATGGACTATATGATTGTATTATCCTGGTTCTATTGAAAATAATCCACAGTTTTGCTGAGATTGACCTTTTATTCTTTGAAAATATTCCAATGAATATCCTGGAAGTTCTTTCGGTGTCTGCTGTAGTTTATTTATTAAGGCCGGTTATCTTAAAGTTTAATTTTAAAAATCTTATGAGACTGATAATGATGGCCATCGTTTTTTTGATAATAAGAACGGGAAGCACAGCTTTTGAACATCAGAAAGAAGAGATATTGGTTCATCATTTTAATAAAAACAAAATCTTTTCAGTAAAAAATGGGGATACAGTATGTTTCTGGATTTCGGATATGGAAAATATGGCAGAGATTTTACAGTATATAATAAATCCCTATTGTGCCTCCAGGAGAGTAGATCATTTTGAGGTAAAAACCTTGTCATCCTCCGTTCAAAAAGTAGTTTTCAGAGATAAGATTTACGATCTGAAATGATGGTTCTTAATTTAGGCGTTTTCCTGTATTTATAAAGGGTAGAATTCTTATTTAGAAACATTACAAACTGCCTAATTGTGAGATTTCTCACTTTTCGATATTGTTAAACTTTCTTAATTTTGTAGAAATTCAAATTTAAACTTATATGGCAGGTTTAACGAGTTCTACGATAGGTAGAAAATATGCTATGGCATTATCAGCTCTATTTTTGCTGATTTTTCTTATACTGCATTTGACGACCAATTTGTTATCAGTTCTGAACAAAGATGCATTCAATACAGCATCTGACTTCATGGGCTATAATCCTTTTGTGCAGTTCTTAATGCAGCCTATTCTTGGTTTTGCAGTAATTTTCCATTTCGTAATGGGATTTGTGCTTGAAATCAAGAATAATAAAGCGCGTCCGGTAAAGTATGCAGCAAACAACGCATCAGTGAATTCTTCATGGATGTCCAGAAATATGATTATTTCCGGAGCTGTTATCTTAGCTTTCTTAGCGCTTCACTTATATGATTTCTGGTTGCATGAAATTAATTACAAGTATGTAGAAGGATTAACTCCTGATGCAGAACGTTTCTGGCCTGAACTTCATGAGAAGTTTGCTGATCTTTGGAGGGTGGCTCTATATGTAATTTCTTTTGTTCTACTAGGATTACACTTAGCTCACGGATTCCAGTCTTCATTCCAGTCTATTGGAGCAAGACATCCAAAATACACGCCGGTGATCAAAGCTTTCGGGACATGGTATTCAATCCTTATCCCTGCAGGATTCATCATCGTAGCAGTTTTCCATTTTATAACTCAATAATATCAATATACTAGTATGAGTAAATTAGATTCAAGAATTCCAGCGGGTCCTCTTAAAGACAAGTGGAAAAATCATAAAGACCATATGAACCTTGTTGCACCAAACAACAGAGATAAGATTGATATTATTGTTGTAGGTACAGGTTTGGCAGGAGGTTCAGCAGCAGCTACTCTGGCTGAGCAAGGATATAATGTAAAAGCATTCTGCTACCAGGATTCTCCAAGAAGAGCACACTCTATTGCAGCTCAGGGAGGGATCAACGCTGCTAAAAACTATCAGGGAGACGGTGACTCTACTTACAGATTATTCTATGATACCATCAAAGGTGGTGACTATAGAGCAAGAGAGGCTAACGTTTACAGACTTGCTGAAGTTTCTGCAAATATTATTGACCAGTGTGTTTCCCAAGGGGTTCCTTTCGGGAGAGATTACGGCGGTCAGCTAGATAACCGTTCATTTGGTGGAGTTCAGGTAAAAAGAACTTTCTATGCAAAAGGACAAACAGGACAGCAGTTATTATTAGGTGCATACTCTTCAATGAGCCGCCAGATCGGTAAAGGAAGAATCAAAATGTACAACCGTCATGAAATGCTTGACCTTGTAATTGTAGATGGAAAAGCAAGAGGAATCATTGCAAGAAACCTTGTAACAGGTGAGATCGAAAGACACTCTGCTCACGCTGTAGTAATTGCTTCAGGAGGATACGGAAACGTATATTTCCTTTCTACCAACGCAATGGGATCAAACGTTTCTGCAGCTTGGAAGATTCACAAGAAAGGAGCGTACTTTGCAAACCCTTGCTACGTACAGATTCACCCGACTTGTATTCCTGTTCACGGAACACAACAGTCTAAACTGACTTTGATGTCTGAATCATTAAGAAACTCAGGAAGAATCTGGGTTCCTAAGAAAATTGAAGATTCAATAGCCATCAGAGAAGGTAAATTAAGACCGGAAAATATTAAAGAAGAAGATAGAGATTATTATTTAGAAAGAAGATATCCTGCATTCGGTAACCTTGTACCTAGAGACGTTGCTTCCAGAGCAGCTAAGGAAAGATGTGATGCTGGATTCGGTATTGAAAATAATGATACTCAGGAAGGTGTTTACCTGGATTTCTCTACAGAGATCATGAAAAAAGGTAAAGAATCCGCTATCGAAAAACATATTCATAATCCTACAGATCAGCAGATCTATGATTTAGGTAAGAGCTGGGTAGAGGAGAAATACGGTAACTTATTCGTTATGTACGAAAAAATTACTGCTGATGATCCTTACAAAACTCCAATGAAGATTTATCCTGCAGTTCACTATACAATGGGTGGTGTATGGGTTGATTATAACCTTCAGTCTACCATTCCTGGATGTTTCGTAATCGGTGAAGCTAACTTCTCTGACCACGGAGCTAACAGACTTGGAGCTTCTGCATTGATGCAGGGTCTTGCTGACGGATATTTCGTACTTCCTTACACAATTGCAGATTACCTTTCTGCAGACATCAGAACAGGAGCTATTCCTACCAATTCAGGAGCGTTTGACGAAGCTGAAAAAGGAATTAAAGAAAAAATTGATTTCTTCTTAAATAATAAAGGAACTCATTCTGTAGACCACTTCCATAAGCAATTAGGAAACATTATGTGGAACAAAGTTGGAATGGGAAGAACGCCTGAAGGATTGAGAGAAGCAATCAAGGAAATTGAAGAAGTAAGAAACGATTTCTGGAAAAATGTAAAAGTACCAGGAGAAGGAGAAGGAATGAACACTGAGCTTGAAAAAGCATTCAGAGTAGCAGATTTCCTTGAACTTGGACAATTAATGGCTATCGATGCACTACATAGAAATGAATCTTGTGGTGGACATTTCCGTGAAGACCATTCAACTCCGGACGGAGAAGCGGAAAGAGATGACGTAAACTATAAATACGTCGGAGCTTGGGAATATCAAGGTAACGATATCAACGCGGAAGTGTTGCATAAAGAAGAATTGATATACGACAACATCGAGGTTAAAACTAGAAGTTATAAATAATCTCCAACCTATAAATATAACATTATGAGTGCAAAAAAAGGCTTACATCTTACGCTGAAAATTTGGAGACAAAAAAATAGTAAAACTAAAGGTCAGTTTGAGACCTATAAAATATCAGATGTATCTACGGATTCTTCATTTTTGGAGATGTTGGATATTCTGAACGAAAACTTAATTAACGAAGGTAAAGAGCCTATCGCTTTCGACCACGACTGTCGTGAAGGAATTTGCGGTATGTGTTCTCTTTATATCAATGGTAGAGCTCACGGGCCTGATACTGGTATTACAACTTGTCAGCTTCACATGAGAATGTTCAAAGACGGTGAAACGATCGTTATTGAACCTTGGAGAAGTGCCGCTTTCCCTGTTATCAAAGACTTGATGGTAGACAGAAGCGCATTCGACAGAGTAATGGCAGCCGGAGGTTTCATTTCTGTGAATACTTCAGGTAATACCTTGGATGCTAATGCTATTCCGGTTCCTAAAGAAGATGCAGATAAAGCAATGGATGCTGCAGCTTGTATCGGATGTGGAGCTTGTGTGGCAACATGTAAAAACGGATCTGCAATGCTATTCGTAGGAGCTAAGGTTTCTCAGTATGCCTTACTTCCACAAGGTAGAGTAGAAGCTAAGAGAAGAGTTCTGAACATGGTGAAAGCTATGGACGAAGAAGGATTCGGAAACTGTTCAAACACCGGAGCATGTGAAGTAGAATGTCCAAAAGGTATTTCTCTTGAAAACATTGCAAGAATGAACAGAGAATACATGGCTGCTCTTGCAGATCGAGGATAGAATTGATTCAAATACATAAAAAATCGCCTTCATTTTTGGAGGCGATTTTTTTATGAAAGGGATGACCCTGTTAAAGTTTGTTAACTTATTGATAGATCTTCGTTATTCTTTATTTATTAAGTATATATTTGAAGGGTAATAGAATGGTTTTTTAAAAAACTTTCCAATACTTTTTACCGGTAAAAAGATAGGGTTCAATAATTAGAATATCCCTTTTGAACGGTAATAATAAAATTTTTAAAAAAAATAATTAGTGTAAATTAGCAAGCCCTAAAAAGCGTATTTTTGTGTAATATTAAAAATTGAAATGAAAAAATATCTTTTATTGTTTATCATCACATTCTTTGTGATGTCTTGTTCAAAAAAAGTAGAAGTAAAAGGAAAAATTACAGGAAGCTCACCATTAGAAAGAATTGAATTTGTAGAAGCTTCAGGAGTAGGAACCCTGCCTTTAATTAATATAGGTCTGGATAAAGACGGAAACTTTTCAGGAAATTTTGATGCTCCTAAAGATGGGATGTACGTAATTAACTATGCAGGCAGACAAAGCCTGATCTATCTTGAAGGAGGACAAACTGTGAATATTTCTGGAAACGGAACTACTTTCCCAAATGAATATGTAATTACCGGAGATGCTAAAAAGAATAATGATTTCCTTACGGCAAGTATGAAGTTTTTAGCAGACTATGGCAGCAAAGTTAATTTACCTGTATTAATGGGTGGAGATGAAGCTGCATTTTTGAAAGGAATGCATAAAATTGAAGCAGATATTAATAAAAATGTAGATGATCTTGCCAAGAAAAATAACCCAAGCAAAGGATTATTAGAGTGGAAGAAAAACGACGTGAAAGTAACTATTCTTAACTTGCTTGCCAATTATGAAATGGGTCACGGTCCAATGTCTGGAAACCCTTCTTACAAAGCTTCTAAGGCTTTTAAAGATTATGAAACTCAGTTAGAGACAGATAAAGATGCAATGGTGAAAACGATTCCTCTTTACAGACAATATCTTCTTGTAAAAATGACTCCTGATTTCCAGAAGTATGCTGAAGCAAACAGCAAAGGAAAAACAGGAATTACAACTTCTGAGATGTTTGCTCAGTATTTAAAAACAAAGAAAGACTTATCTCAGACTGCAAAAGATTATCTTCTTGCTTTTGTAATGGCTCAGGCTGATATTCATCCAACGACTCCGGTTGCCAATATCGACAAGATTAAAAAGATTATCGATTCAGATATTAAAGATGCTACCATTAAAAGTGATCTTTTAAAAATGCAGATAGCGATTACAGGTCTTAAAATCGGAGATGCAGCTCCTGAAGCAGCTTTAGCAAAACAAGACGGAAAAGCTTATAAACTTTCTGAAAACAAAGGAAAACCTTATATGTTATTCTTCTATGCTTCATGGAATCCTTACATCAGCGAAGCTACGGTACCTGTACTAAAGGAAGTAGTAAACTTCTACAAGTCTAAAATGAATTTTGTATTTGTAAACGTTGATGATACAAAAGACCAGTTCATTAAAACAAGTAACTCCTTATTAAAAGGAATTCAGGGAGTAAATGTTTATGGAGAAGGAGGATTGAACTCAGATATTGCTAAGAAATATGGTGTATATGGATTCAAGTTACCTTGCTTTGTAATCATTGATAAAGATGGTAAAATTGCCAGCAGATCTTTTGTAAACCTGGGTGAGCAGGAATTAGTAACGATTCTTGATAAACAAACAGGTCTTTCAGCTCCAAAAGTAGAGCCGAATATGCAAACGCAGCCGCAATTACAGCTTGATCCTTCTGCAATGCAGCAAGCTCCACAGCCCGCAAATCCACAGCCAGCTCCAACAAAATAATAAACTTTAACACAGTATAGAAACCTTATCTTCGGATAAGGTTTTTTTTATTGTATTTTTGCAAACTGGAACGTAAAAGTTTCAATTAGGAAAATAGAAAATTTTAGAATGAGTAGGAAGAAAAAAAGAGATTTAATTCTTGAAAATATAAAGCTATTGACTGCCGGAGCAAAAGGCGTGGCAATCGGAAGAACAGAAGAAGGAAAAGCTGTGATGGTTTCAGGAGCAATTCCAGGTGATATTGTGAATGTAAAAGTGAAGAAAGCGAAGTCAAAATATTATGAAGGCGAAGCTATTGAAGTACTTGAAAAATCGCCCTACAGGGTTGATCCTAAATGCGTCCATTTCGGAACCTGCGGAGGATGCAAATGGCAGAATATGAGCTATGAAAAACAGCTCGATTTTAAACAGGAAGAAGTATATAATAATATCAAAAGAATCGGAGGAATTGATGACTTTGAAACCGTGTCAATTCTAGGATCTGAAGAACAGTATTTTTATAGAAACAAAATGGAGTTTTCCTTCTCCAATGCAAGATGGCTTACTCAGTATGAAATCAGTTCCGAAGAGAATTTCGGAACTAGAGATGCCCTGGGATTCCATATCCCGGGAATGTGGAGTAAGATTCTTGATCTGAAAGAGTGCTTTCTTCAGGAAGATCCTTCCAATGCAATAAGACTTGCTGTAAAAGAATATGGAGTAAATAATGGTCTGGACTTCTTTGATGTAAGAAATCAGGAAGGGTTTTTAAGAACCTTGATGATGAGACAGAACTCTAAAGGAGAATGGATGGTCCTTTTCCAGCTTTACAGAGAAGAAAAAGAAAACAGAGAGAAGCTTTTTGAATTCTTATTGGAAAAATTCCCGCAGATTAAGACATTGGTATACGCCATTAATCCTAAGCAGAATGATTCTATTTATGATTTAAATATTAATGTGTATTTCGGAGAAGGTTACCTTATGGAAGAAATGGACGGACTGAAGTTTAAGATAGGACCGAAATCATTCTTCCAGACCAACTACAAACAGGCATTGGAATTATACAGAAAAACACTTGAATTTGCTGATCTGAAAGGAGATGAAGTGGTATATGACCTTTATACAGGAACAGGAACAATTGCACAATATGTAGCAAGAAATGCAAAACAGGTTATTGGAATAGAATCTGTACAGGAAGCAATAGATGCAGCGATAGAACATGCTGCATTGAACGGTTTAACAAATACAACGTTCTATTGTGGAGATATGAAAGATATTTTCAATGATGAATTCATGGCAAACCATCCTAAAGCAGATGTATTGATCACAGATCCACCAAGAGACGGAATGCACCAGAAGGTAGTAGAGCAAATCTTAAAACTTTCACCTGAAAAAGTAGTTTACGTAAGCTGTAATTCTGCTACTCAGGCAAGAGACCTTGCTTTGATGAAAGATCACTATACTTTAGTAAAGATCTTGCCGGTAGATATGTTCCCGCAGACACACCATGTTGAGAACATTGCGTTGTTGATTAAAAAATAAATTTATTTAAATTTGAATTTCAAATCTTAATATGAAGTATTTTAAATTTCTCATAGCAATCTGTCTTTTAGGAATGCTTTTTTCCTGTGGAGGAGATGATGATATTTGCGAAAGCGGAGAAGGAACTCCAAGAATGAAGGTAGCTTTCAGATCACTGGATTCTGGAAAAGATAGAACTCTGGATTCACTCTATGTTGCAGTAGATTATGGTGCAGGAAAAGTAGATCTGGGAGGACTTGCAAAGATTGATTCAAGGTTGATTCCTCTTCGGGTAGACAATTCGCCCTATACAGATGTTTATTTTAAACTTACCAATAAAGGGGTAGAGTCTAAAGTAAGGATTAATTATACTACGAAGTCAACGTATGTATCTCCAGGATGTGGGATCAAAAAAACTTATGAGAATTTAAGTTCAGAATTATTAACTCCTAATCCAGTTCTGAAACTGGAAGCCGGACAAAATCAGATAGAGAATGAAGACAAGACTAATCTTTACCTTTCTTTTTAGTTTATTTGGAATAATAAGCTGGGCACAGGATAAAAAAAAGGAAGCAGAGAAGAAGGTTCACGAAAAATATGAACCCAATTTTATGGTTGGCCTTGATGTATTGAATACAGGAGCCGGATTTTTTTCGGACAGAAAATTGTACCAGGGATTTATTTCCTCAAAAATCAGAGGAAATATTCATGCTATTGCAGAAGCCGGTTTTGAAAAAAACATATATCAGAAGAATGGGTATGATGCTAAGGCAAGCGGCCCTTTCGTTAAGTTGGGTGCATTTTATATGCTGGCAAAAGATTCTGAAAATGAATTCAACGGATTTTATGCCGGTGGAAAAGCGGCCGGATCATTCTATAATCAGGAATATATGGCTGTCCCCGTTCGCGGATTTGGGGGAAGTAATTCCTCTGAAGCGTTTCCTTCGTCCTCACAAACTTCTTTTTGGCTGGAAGGAACAATAGGAGGCAGGGTGCAGTTATTCAGTTCCAACTTCTATATCGATGTGAATCTTCAGCCAAGATACATGGTATATACTTCTAAGCAGGATGATATCTCTCCAATGATTGTTCCCGGTTTTGGAAGAAGTTCTTCAAAATTCAATATGGGATTTGCATGGAATATTGCTTATAAGTTCTAGAAATATCAATCCTTTATCTTTAAAATATATAAAATACAAACTTTAGAATGTTCTAAAGTTTGTATTTTTTTTAATAGATATGCTTATTAGATGTATAATATTAAAAAATATTAACTTATTTTATCTGTGTGAGTTATAAAATAGCTATATTTGGCGGAAATTATAATTGTGTTTTAATTTATGAAAAGAGTATTTACTGCTTTAATGTTTACTTTTATAGGAGGCGCAGTGTTCGGCCAATGGACACCCACTTCTCTTAAAAAAGGAGACGATAACAAAAGAAGTACAGGATTTAGAGTAGATCAATCCAATGTAAGAGGTAATGGGTACTATAAGTTAGACCTGAACTTACTGAGATCTCAGCTGAAGAATGCACAGGAAATGGGATCTAATTCCACTCCTGTAGTAATTTCTCTTCCTACGATGAGCGGGAAGATTGAAAGGTTTAATGTGTACAGTTTTCCAGTAGTTGTAAAAGAACTGGCAGACAAGTATGAATTGGGATCTTATGTTGGATCAAGTGTCGATGACCCTACCAAATTTTTAAGATTCAGTATCGCTCCTAATGATTTTCAGTCGATGATCATTCATGGAGATAAGTATGAATTTATTGACCCTGCCTCTGCAGATAAAACAGTGTATGCTGTTCATCCTAAAACAAAAAAGGAAAAGAATGGTTTCTTATGTTCTACAGAAGAATCTCCTGCTGCTAAAAAGGAAATAGATGCTTTATTAAAAAATGGGCAGTCATTCTCTAATCAGGCAACAACTTTTAACAAAAGTTCTGATAAGAAATACAGAACAATGAGATTGGCAATGTCTGTTACAGGTGAGTATACCCAATACTTTATGGGACTTGCTGGTGTACCTGCTACTGCTACAGATGACCAAAAAAGAGCTCCTGCACTTGTTGCCATCAACAATACTTTAACCAGAGTAAATGGAGTTTTTGAAAAAGATTTTGCATTACATTTGAATTTGCAGAATTTTCCTAATGTAATTTATATTGACCCTGCTACAGATCCATATTCTGCTGCTGCAACAGGAGCAGGGGGAGCATGGAATGGACAACTTCAGGCTGCTTTGACGGCCAATGTAGGAGATGTCAACTACGATATCGGACACTTATTCGGTAAATCAGGAGGTGGAGGAAACGCCGGATGTATCGGGTGTGTATGTATTAATCCTACCACTTCAGTTCCTAAAGGAAAAGGTTCAGGATTTACTTCTCCAGCGAACGGAATTCCATCAGGAGATAGCTTTGATATCGACTACGTTGCTCATGAGATGGGTCACCAGTTAGGAGCTAACCATACTTTCTCTCACAATCTTGAAGGAAGTGGTGTAAATATGGAACCAGGTTCAGGAACTACCATCATGGGATACGCAGGTATTACAGGTCCTGATACAGATGTTCAGGCTAATTCTGATCCTTATTTCCATAAAGCAAGTATCGGTCAGGTACAAGCTAACTTAATTGCAAAAACTTGTGACGTAGAAACTACAATTACCAATAACCCTCCGGTAATTGCTGATCTTCCAACATATACAATACCAAAAGGGACTGCTTTTGCTTTAACAGGTAGTGCTACAGATCCTGAAAATGATCCAATGACTTATTCTTGGGAAGAGGTGGATGACGCTTCAGTTTCTATTGATAAGTATAACTTAGGAAATACAATGTCTGGAGCTTCTTTCAGATCTGCTGCTCCAAACGCAAGCCCAACAAGATACTTCCCGAAATTTGCTTCTGTAATGAGTGGAGTACTAAATAATGCAAACAATACTTGGGAGGCTGTATCTACTATAGCAAGAACTACAAATTTTGCATTAACTGTAAGAGATAACAATTCTAACGTAGCTCAACAGCAGTCAGCTTTTAAAGTTCAAACAATTGTTGTAGGAGATAATGGTCCTTTCAGATTAGCTAACCAATATGCTGATGTGAATACTCCAACTCCGGTTCAGTGGATTGTTGCAAATACTAACGCAGCTCCTTATAATGTTGCTAACGTAAAGATTGACTATACTACAGATAACGGAACAACTTGGACTGTATTATCAGCTTCAACTCCTAACGACGGATCTGAAAACTTTACTTTCCCTTCTTCATTGAACGGTCAGACTATTAAAGTAAGAATTTCTTCAATAGGAAATGTTTTCTATGCTGTAGGTCCTGTTAGTATCGCTCCTCTATCTGCATGTAGCAGTGCGGCGCCAACTAACGTAGTGGTGAGCAACATTACTGTATCTTCAGGAAGTGTATCATGGATGTCTTATACTGGAGCTACTTATAAAGTACGTTACAGAAAAGTAGGTTCAACTGTATGGACTGAGGCGGATACAACTGTTCCTTCAATCAATTTAAGTAACTTAATTGATGGTACAACTTATGAAGTTCAGGTAGCTTTAGTTTGTGGTACTACGGTAGGAACATATTCAACTTCTGTAAACTTCAGTACACCTGCACTTACTTATTGTACAGCTTCTACAGGAAGTGCAAACTATGAGTATATTGCCAATGTAACTCTTGCCAATGTAAATAATACTTCTGCAAACAGTACATATACAAACTATACTACGAATTCAGCTCTTCAGATTAACTTAACAAAAGGAAATACTTATCCTATGTCTGTTACTGTTGGTAACCCTGATATTGCAGATTATGATGCTGTAGCAGCATTTATTGACTTTAACAAGGATGGTGTTTTCAGTGATTCAGAAAGAGTATTGAATTATCCTGTGACATTAACGCAGCCATCAACGGTGATCAATGCAAATGTTGCAATTCCAAGTAATGCTGTAGAAGGACAGCCATTAAGAATGAGAGTGGTAGCATTCTATGTTGGAGCTGGTACTGGAAACGGAAATGTTGGTTTATCATTACCTTCAGATTATGTATGTGGAGATCTTTTCGATTACGGAGAAGTTGAAGACTATAACGTAGTTATTACAGGTAACCTTGCTACTTCTGAAAATGCTGTTAAAAATAATGGTATTCAGATTTATCCAAATCCTGCAACGGATGTTCTAAACGTTACTAAAGTTTCAGATAAAGCAACTTATAAAATTTATAGTGCTGCCGGACAATTAGTGGATAGAGGAAATATCAATAGTGGAAAGGTAAATGTTTCAACTTTAGTTAAAGGTGGATACGTAATTACAATAGATGATAAAGGAATTGAACAATTCAAATCTAAATTTATCAAGAAATAAAGATAACCTTTAAATATTAGTAAATCCCCGGGAAGTCCCGGGGATTTCTTTATTTAGAGCATAAGTGGAAAAAATATTGTTTTTTTTCAGAAAAAACCCAAATGCACTTATAAATTAATAATAAAAAATGATTAGATTTGTGTGATTAATATTATAATGAAAACATTATGAAGAAACTCTTTACCTCTTTAATTCTGTTTCTCTGTTTGATTTGTACAGGCTTTGTATCCAAAGTCTCGGCTCAGGCAGGGCAGATCGGGACAGGAACGGGTACCTCTGTGTATCTCCCCATACGTTCCTATTATGGGTATAGTTATTCTCAGCAGATTTATACTGCTGCGGAGCTTACGACGGCCATAGGTACGTCGAACTATATCACAGCCATAAAGTTTTATTCCACTACCGTTTCAACTTCTCAGGATGTGTATAAGGATTGGGTGGTATATATGGGTAATACAACCCAGAATGCCTTTACGTCCAATACAAACTGGGTTCCGTTAGGTTCTTTAACTCAGGTGTTTGCCGGAACTTTACCTAACTTAACAAACGGAAACTGGGTAACTCTTCAATTGGCTACACCGTTTTTATGGAACGGAACAGACAACCTGGTAGTTGCTGTAAATGAAAAAACTCCAGGCTATTCATCTTCGCCAGGTACGGCTTGGGGATCTTATAATGCAGGGGCAAACCGAGGTATCATCTATTATGAAGATACTACAAACCCGGATCCTGCTGCACCCCCTTCTGCAAAAGACAGACTTGCAGATATTCCTAGAATACAATTGGAAAGCCACCCGCTACCGGCTTGTTCAACAGCTCCACCTACAAATATCACGGTTTCAAACCTGACAACAACTTCAGCTAATGTAGGTTGGTATCTTTCTGCAGGAGCTACTTATGTGGTAAGGTACAGACCTGTATCAGGAGGCGCCTGGACAACAATCAATGTTACAACTCCTTTGGTGGGAAATCAGCTTATTACGGGATTAACCGAACAGACACAGTATGAAGTTCAGGTAGCTACGATTTGCGGTGGTACTCAGGGAGCATTCTCTTCCAGCGTAAACTTTACAACTCCGGCACTTAGTTATTGTGCGTCCGGTGCTACGAGTACTTTTATTGATGGATATATCAACCAGGTTTCTGTTAATGCACAAGGCGCTCCGTCCATGACCAGCAACTCTGATCAGAGTGGTTATACAGATTACAGTACAGATCCTACAAGAGTAGTTACTTTGGTAAGAGGAGGTAGTGCTACTGTTTCTGTTTCAAAGACCTGGCCAGGTTACCAATATAGCTTCTTAACAGGAGTTTGGATTGATTTTAACCGTAATGGTGTTTTTGAAACAAATGAAAGAGTACTTACTTCACCAAGTAATACAACAACTCCGGTTACCGCTACATTTACAGTACCAAATGTTGCCGGTGGTGTTTACACTGGAAACCTGACTACAAAAATGCGTGTTGTATTAAACGAATACAGCCCTATTAATGCTTGTGGAACATACTCTTATGGTGAAACTGAAGACTATGCTGTTAAGTTTATAGACTTATCACCTTGTTCTACAGCACCGCCTTCTAATATTATGGTAAATAACGTAACTCCTTCTTCTGCTAATGTTACTTGGACATCAGCTACAGGAGCTACTTATATTGTAAGATACAGAGTTTCTCCTTCCGGAGCATGGCAGCAGATTGCAGTCAATACCCCATTAATCAGTAATCAAATACTTGCAGGATTATTGGAGCAGACTACATATGAGGTACAGGTAGCTACTGTTTGTGGAGGAACAACTGGAGCATTCTCATCAAGTGTTACTTTTACAACGCCAGCTCTTACTTATTGTACAGCAGGTCCTACAGGTAATACCGCAACAAGTGGATATATTAATAATGTAACTGTTACTCCTACGAATACTCCTATCATGTTGAGTAATTCCGGATCTGACAATTATAAAGATTATACAACAGATGCTACAAGAGTAGTTATCTTTGAAAGAGGTTCAGCAAATAATAAAATTTCTGTCAACAAATACTGGCCAGGTTCTCCTACTTCATACGGAGTTTCAGCTTGGGTAGACTTTAACAGAAACGGAACATTTGAAACCAGTGAGAGAATTCTTAATACTACCTATAACACAACTACTCCGGTAACGGCTACTTTTGCAGTGCCTACCGTTGCAAGTGGTAATGTATATACAGGAACTCTTCCTACCCGTATGCGTGTAGTGATGAGATATTTTGATAATGCTAATCCTTGTGGCACATTCACTCAGGGAGAAGTAGAAGATTATGCAGTAAAATTTGTAGATCCTCAAAACTGTACAACGGCTCCTCCGACAAATATTACCGTAAATAATATTGGGGCAACTACGGCAACAGTATCATGGGTTGCTACTGCTGGAGCTACTTATAACATTAGATGGAGAACAACTCCTGGAGGTGTTTGGCAAACAGCAACTGTTCCTGCAGGTCAGAACTACTATGGAATTACAGGTCTTAATGAGCAGACTAATTATGAAGTTCAGGTTTCAACAACTTGTAACGGTTCTACAGGAGCTTATTCAGGATCAGTAACATTTACAACACCACCATTGTCTTACTGTCAAATGACAGGTACAGGAACGAATGACCATATTTCGAATGTAACAATTACCTCTTCGAATCTTGGAGTTCCACCAATGAATAATACTTCAGTACAGACAAATTATATCAGCTATACTACTCCGGAGACTCTTATTACTTTAGATGTAAATTCTCAAAATAATAAAATCTCTGTAGCAAAAGGATGGACAGGCGCAACAGGTAATGACGCTGTAACAGCTTGGATTGACTTTGACAGAAACGGACAGTTTACAGATGCTGAGAGAATCTTAATTTCTCCAGCTAACACAACTACTCCGGTTACAGCTACTTTTGCTGTTCCTTCAACTGCTTATACAGGACCATTGACAACTACAATGAGAGTTGTACTGAAGCGTACAAGTGCTCCTACAATGTGCCAGAATGCAGTGGATGGAGAAGTTGAAGATTACAGAGTCAGAATCAGACCTTGTAGCAATGCAACTCCTAACGCACCAACATTTACTACAACGCATACAACAGCTACTGTTACCATCACAGGAGCAGGAGTGAGCTATGTAGTAAGATACAGAGTTCAGGGAACAACAGCCTGGACAGAAGTATATGCTTCAGCACAATTGGGTAACCTTCCGTTAGTAATCAATGGATTGACACCAGCTACTACTTATGAAGTAGAGGTAGCAGCAATTTGTGGAGATATCGTGGGAACTGCAACTCCTATCAAAACATTTACTACGAGATGTGATCCTACTCCTCCAAATGTAACGGTAAGTACCATTACTCCAACAACAGCATTGATTACATGGGCTCCGCTAGCAGCAAGCTCTACGTACACGATGAGATGGAGAAAAGTAGGGACTACTACTTGGAATATTGTGAGTTTACCAGCAGCTCCTGCAAATACTTATGTATTAGGAAGTGCAACTCCTTTAGATCCATATACTACATATGAAGTTCAGATTGCGAACCAGTGTAACGGAGAAACAACATTGAATCCATATTCTAACCCTAAAGTATTTACTACAGAAAGAATATGTGAAATTCCTCCTCCAGGATTAACAATTACTCAATTGCTTCCTACATCGGCAGCGATTCAGTGGGATCCTTTCCCAGGAGCGACATACGTTCTTAGATATAGAAAAGTAGGAATTCCAAGCTGGACAGAAGTACCTTCATTAGTTAATAATCTTGTATTAACAGGACTTACAGAATTAACGAAATATGAGATGCAGGTAGTCAATATCTGTAACGGTACACCAGGAAACTATACTCCTCCATATTACTTTACAACACCTACAGTAATTTACTGTAAAATGAAAGGAGAAAGTTCTACAGGAGAGCATATTTCTAAAGTTACTGTGAAGCCTACAGGTAAGAAAACAATGGAGAATGAATCCGGAGCTTCTACCTATACAGATTATACAGGAGTACCTAAGACATTCATCGAGATGATTCAGGGATCAACTGACAATGAGATCATCATCGAGAAGAAATGGACAGGAACTACTTACAACGAAGGAATCGCAGTATGGATTGACTTCAACAGAAATGGAGAGTTTGATATCAACGAAAGAGTATTCACTTCTTCACCGAATTCAAACAGCCCTGTATCTGGTAAATTCAATGTTCCTGCAGATGCTTTTGTAAGTATGACAGACTATAAGTATGTAGTGATGAGAGTAGCGATGTCAAGAGACGGTATCCCTGTAAACTGTACTGACTTCAAAAACGGAGAAGTAGAGGATTACACGGTAAGAATCTCTAAACCGATCGTTGCTAATCCGATTGATCAGACAAGTGTCATGATTTATCCTAACCCGGTAAGCTCAGTATTGTTTGTGAAAAATGTTAGCAAGAGAGCTAAATATAAGATCTACAATGCTGCAGGACAGGTAATCGCTGACGGTATCTTATTAAACAACCAGATCAACGTAAGCAGATTGATTAACGGTGTTTATGTGATTGATATCGATGATAACGGTAATACTGCCCAAAAGAAATTTATCAAAGAATAAATCAATTAAATTTCAGATAGAATAAGCCTCCAGAAATGGAGGCTTATTTTTTGCAAAAGAATCTTGGTTGAATCTTCCCTAAGAAATATTTTTAGCAGAAAAAAAACTCGTTAGAAAAGCTTCTAACGAGTTCTTATTTATTCAATACTGAAGATCACTTTCTCAGTCTGTTCTTTTAATTCTTCCAGATTGGTATTGTTGTAGATGATACAATCTGCCATTTTAATTTTATCCCTTTCAGGCATTTGTTTTTCCATGACAGTTTCTACCTCGCGGTAGGTTTTCTGATCTCTATCCATTACCCTTTTGATCCTGATGTTATCCTCAGCGGTTACCAAAAGAGATTTGTAACATTGTCTGTTGAGCTTCAGCTCAAACAATAGTGCTGTTTCTTTGAAAACTAAATATTTGCTTTGTTTCTTTACCCAGTCTTCAAAATCAACCCTTACGGCAGGATGTATGATTTCGTTTAATTGCTGAAGCAGATCTCTGTTATTAAAAACTTTATCAGCAACAAATTTTCTGTCATACAATCCATTTTCATCATAAGATTCTTCACCAAGAAGTTCTTTGATTTTTATTTTCAGATCTTCGCTTTCATTAACGATGGCCTTAGCTCTATCATCGGAATAATAGACCGGAAAACCGAATTCCTCTATAAAGCGTGCTACTGTGGTTTTTCCTGAGCCTATTCCTCCGGTTAAACCAATGATCTTGGGTGCTGGTTCCGGTTCTGTCTGTTGTGTTTCTGAATGTAATTCTTCCATGATTCAAAATTAATATCCAAAAACATCATTAAAGCTAAACGTTTCATCAAGCCTTACTCCTTTGTCAGTCATTTTAAGACTTGCAAGCTCGTTATGCGCATCATGCTCAAAGAACAGTAAATATTCGTTGTCTACACATTGCTTAAGGAATTTTCCTTTTTCTTCCATTGTTAAAAGAGGTCTGGTATCATATCCCATCACATACACCGGGTTGATATGTCCTGCAGTAGGAATAAGGTCGGCGGCAAAGACAACTGTTTTTTCCTGGTATTGAATTACCGGTAGCATCTGTTTTTCGGTATGTCCGTCTACAAAGATGACATCCATTTTCAGGTCCGGAGCAAAGCCGTAATTTCCGGTGGTAGGAAGAGGCAAAAAGTTAAGTTGTCCGCTTTCCTGCATAGGCATAATATTTTCCTTCAGGAAGCTTGCTTTTTCTCTTGCATTAGGTTCTGTTGCCCACTGCCAGTGATTTTCATTAGTCCAGAAATGGGCATTTTTGAAGGCTGGTCTGTATCCGGTTCTGTCATCATTCCATTCTATAGCACCACCACAGTGGTCGAAGTGAAGATGCGTAAGGAATACATCCGTAATATCCTCCTTTACAAAGCCGTATTTTTTAAGATTTTTATCTAGAGTATCGTCTCCCCAAAGAGAGTAGTGTCCGAAAAATTTATCATCCTGTTTGTTACCAAGGCCACAGTCTACCAGGATCAGTTTTTTCCCGTCTTCAATAAGCAGGGAGCGGGTTCCCAATTCGATCAGGTTTTTTTCGTCTGCCGGGTTCGTTTTTTCCCACAGACTCTTCGGGACGACTCCGAACATAGCACCGCCGTCCAGTTTAAATTTTCCACATTGTATTGGATATAACTTCATATGTATATTTTGATTATTTTTTTATTTGTTTCATTTTCTCCGCAATCTTTCTTGCGTTATCATCAGCTTGTTCAAGTTGGCTGATAATGTTGTTGAAATCCGTCTCTTTTCTGTTCTGAGAAAGCTTTTGTTTGATAAATATTTCGGTTGGAATAACTTTAATTCCAAAAGCCCCCTTCATTTCTTTTTCCACAAAGGCATTTCCCATATCTTTCACCATCATTGGACATTGCTGGAAGCTTTCATATTTGGATGTTAATTTATCCAAATGGACATACAGCTCATCATGATCCATTACTTCAACTTTTCCGTGAATCTGTACCGCTTCATAATTCCAGGTGGAAACATTAATATGATCATACCAGCTGCTGGATATGTAGGTGTGGGCACCTAGAAAATCACAAAGAACTTCATCCCCGTTTTGTAAGGTTTTTGCCTGTGGGTTAGCTCTCGAAATATGAGTTTCAATATAAGCATTTTCCGGATCATCCTCATTAAGCATCATCATAGAATGGGTCGCTCTTATCTTATCAACAGAAGAGATCAGTAAAGCAAAAGAATTTTCTTTGATGATCTCTCTCATCAAATGGTAATCTTCGCTTTTATATAATTTGGGAATAAACATAAACTAAAAATTCTTGTTAACCTTACCCCAAAATCCTTAAACTCTAAACTCAAAACTTTGAATTAAAATAGCTCTCCCGGATTTTTAGGTCTTGTAATATTCAAATGCTTGTAAGCCTTATCTGTAACTTCTCTTCCTCTCGGAGTTCTGATAATAAATCCTTCCTGAATCAAAAACGGCTCATACACTTCTTCCAGTGTTTCCGGATTTTCAGCAATGGATGTGGCAAGCGCAGAAATACCTACCGGTTTTCCCTTAAAGTTTTCAATCATGACACGCATGATCTTATTGTCCATTTCATCCAGACCAAATTCATCCACATTCAAAGAATCCAGGGCATATTTTGTGATCTTAATCTCAATTTCACCATTTCCTTTGATCTCAGCAAAATCACGTACCCTTCTCAATAATGCATTGGCAATCCTTGGTGTTCCACGGCTTCTTCTTGCAATTTCTATGGCGGCATCTTCATAAATAACAACTCCCAAAACCCTTGCACTTCTCTGAATAATCATTGATAACAATTCAACAGAGTAATACTCCAGCCTGCTTTGAATCCCGAATCGGGCAAGCATTGGTTTGGTAAGCATACCACTTCTTGTAGTGGCTCCCACCAGGGTAAACGGATTCAGTCCGATCTGTACACTTCTGGCATTGGGACCCGTTTCCAGCATGATATCAATCTTGTAATCTTCCATTGCAGAATACAAATATTCCTCTACAACAGGAGAAAGACGGTGAATTTCATCAATGAAAAGAACATCATTTTCTTCCAGATTGGTCAATAAACCAGCCAAGCTACCAGGTTTGTCCAATACAGGGCCAGAAGTAATCTTACAGTTTACTCCAAGCTCATTAGCGATAATATTGGCCAACGTAGTTTTACCAAGCCCTGGCGGACCGTGTAATAAAACATGATCTAGTGCTCCGCCACGTCTTTTTGCAGCGGTAACAAAAACTTCAAGGTTCTCCAGCGTTTTTCTCTGTCCCGCAAAATCTTTAAAGCTTTGGGGACGGATCTGTTCTTCCTGCATCAGCTCCTCTCGTGAGTAGTTTTCCTTATCTGGATGTAAAAAATCTGGCATTAATTCATTTCATTTACTTCAAAGATAGCAAATTTCGACTAAGGTTGAAGGGCAGATTGAGAAAACGTTAAGATTGATACAGAGGTTTTAGCCAGGGTTGAAAATGAGAACACCTAAGATTTAAATATTTGGGATATTTTAAGTATTTTTGAGAGGAGAAATTATTAATAAAAATTAATAAAATTTTGACTGTTTAGCAGACAGGTGTTGATTGAGAACTAATCAGCCTGATCTAAACATCGAATTAACTTTAGACTAATGAAATTAATAGGACCATTTAAGCAGGTGGTGACCCTTGCTAACTTACCCTTAAGAGGAAAACTTTCCGATGAGCAGCTGGAAATTATTGTAGACGGAGGGATTGTAGTAGATCAGAATACCATCCGGAAAGTTGGAAATTTCGAAACATTAAAAACAGAAAATCCTACCATAGAAATTGAACAGATCGAGGGAGAACAGATTGCTCTTCCTGCTTTTGTAGATTCACATACCCATATCTGTTTCGGAGGAAACCGTGCGAATGATTTTGCTATGCGTAATGCAGGGAAAACTTATCTGGAAATCGCCGAGAGTGGTGGTGGAATCTGGAGTTCTGTACAGCACACAAGAAATGCTTCAGAAGAAGAATTACTGAAAACTTTAGTGGAAAGAATCAACTTTTTGGTTGAGCTGGGAATTACGACGATTGAGGTGAAAAGTGGTTACGGACTGGATGTGGAAAATGAGCTGAAAATGCTTAGAATTATTAAAAAAGCCCAGCACGAAACTAAGGCAACTTTAGTTCCTACCTGTCTTTCAGCTCACTTGAAACCAAGAGATTTTGAAGGAAGCAATCCTGAATATCTGCAATATATCATCACCGAAATTTTACCAAAAGTAAAAGAAGAAGGATTGGCGAACAGAGTAGATATTTTTATTGAAAAGTCTGCCTTTCAGCCTGAGGAAAGTAAGGATTTCTTACTTAAAGCAAAAGCACTAGGTTTTGAAATTACCGTTCATGCAGATCAGTTTACCCCTGGAAGTTCAAGAATTGCAGTAGAAGTGGGAGCGAAGTCTGCAGACCATTTAGAAGCAACCATTGATGAAGATATTCAATTTCTGGCTGAATCTGATACTGTGGCAACAGCTCTTCCGGGAGCGAGCCTAGGTTTGGGTGAGAAATTTACTCCGGCAAGAAAGTTACTGGATGCAGGAGCTATTGTAGCCATTGCAAGTGACTGGAATCCGGGATCAGCCCCTATGGGAAATTTAATTACCCAGGCGTCTATTTTAGCCACTTTCCAGAAACTGACTACAGCTGAAGTATTGGCAGGAATGACTTTCCGTGCTGCTTATGCCCTTAATCTTGAGGATAGAGGACAGCTACAGGAAGGAAAAAAGGCAGATTTTGTGACTTTCAAAACCAATAATTTCCAGAATGTACTGTATAATCAGGGAAGCTTAAAAGCAGAAAATGTGTACATTGACGGAAATCTGATGTAAAATTATAAATTAACCATATTTGTTCTTCCATCAGCGTGTTTGCAATATGAGCTGATGGAAGGGCAGACAATAGGCAAATGACTGAATAATGAGTAATATTTGGCAAGGCAGATTGGACGGAGAAGAACTTCTCTATCACAGATTATTTCAAAGAGTAAAAGAAGAACATAATTACGACAACATCTCTACAGGTGACTTTGCGTTGCATGGATTTGCTGTAGATGAAGGAGTAAGAAGAAATAAAGGCCGTCAGGGAGCGAAAGATGCTCCTGATGTGATCCGAAAAAATATGTCTAATTTTCCGGTGATCCTTCCTGACTTTTCAATGCTGGATTTTGGAAACGTTACCTGTGAGGACGGCAATCTGGAAAATACTCAGAATAATCTTGCCAAAAATGTTTCAAAAGTACTTTTAAAAGGAGGAAAATCCCTTGTGCTGGGTGGAGGCCACGAGGTGACATATGCCCATTATTTAGGGGTTAAAACAGCTTTCCCTGAACAAAAAATTGGTATTATTAATATTGATGCCCATTTTGATAACAGGCAGCCGGAAAAAGGAGTAGGACCAAGTTCTGGCACCGGATTCTGGCAGATTGCCCAGGAAGGACCCATCAATTCTTTGCATATTGGAATTCAGAGAAACTCCAATACATTAAAGCTTTTTGATACCGCTCATCAGTATGGGATGAAATATATCCTTGCTGACGAATTATTTTTTGAAAATCTTACATCCATCTATCAGCGTATCGATGAATTGCTGGACAGTGTAGATTATGCCTATCTTACCATTTGTATGGACGTCTTTAATGCATCCGTTGCTCCCGGAGTATCGGCAGCAGCATATAATGGTATCTTTGCGGATACTGCTTTTATGCATTTTTACAGACATATCTTAAAAAATAAAAAATTGCTGGCACTGGATGTAGCAGAAGTGAATCCTTCTTTCGATATTCAGGACAGAACAGCAAGACTTGCAGCATGTCTTGTGAATGAATGGCTAATGATTTAAGATAAAGCTATATTCTTCCGATAGAGAAAATCATTATTTTATTAACCCTTAAGGAATGGAATTTGCTGATTTCACCGTGCTTTTAAAATAAAAGCGCTCATAAATTCATTAGCTGAATTTAAAACAGAAATTTATATTATGGAACAATTAATTGAAAGCAAGCTTATTAAAGCAGATAAAGCGTTTTCAGTATGGAGAAAAGTGCCGTTTGAGGAAAGGCAGAAGTTAATTGCAAAAGCAGCGGAAATTTTAAAGAATAATTCGGAGAAATTTGGGAGAATAATTACAACAGAAATGAACAAACCTATTTCAGAATCTATTGCTGAAGTAGAAAAGTGTGCTTTAATGATGAATTATTATGCAAACGCTGAGAATATTTTAAAACCTGAGAAAGTAGAATCAGAATTTGCTTATTCTGAAGTTCACTATGCTCCCAAAGGAGTAATTTTAGGCGTAATGCCTTGGAATTTTCCTTTTTGGCAGGTATTAAGATTTGCTACTCCTGCAATTTTGGCTGGAAATACAGTGGTTTTAAAGCATGCATCAATTTGTTTCGGAAGTGGAAATGCCATTGTAGATGTTCTTCTGGAAGCAGGTTTTCCTGAAGGTATTTTTCAAAATCTTGAAGTAGGACACAAAGCTGTAAAAGAAATCCTTGAACACGATGCTGTAAGAGGAGTGAGCTTAACAGGAAGTGGAAAAGCAGGTGGAGAAGTGGCTTCAATAGCCGGATTAAATATCAAAAAATCTTTGCTTGAACTGGGTGGTAGTGATTCTTTTATCATTTTTGATGATGCAGACCTGGAAGATGCAGCAAAAGCGGGAGTGAAATCAAGACTTCAAAACTGTGGACAAACCTGTACTGCAGCCAAAAGATTTATTATTGATGAAAAGATTGAGGATCAGTTTTTACCAATATTTATTGAAGAATATAAAAAATATGAAATTGGAGATCCTTTAAATAAAGAAACGAAATTAGCAGGAATGGCTAGACCTGATCTTGCTGATGAGTTGGAAGCGCAGTTCAACAGAGCGCTGGAAAATGGTGCCGAAATTATCATTCCTTTGGAAAGGGTTTCTGAAAATGAATTTAAACCTGGTTTAATCAGAGTTCAGGAAGGAAATCCAATTTTGAAAGAAGAACTTTTCGGACCTCTTGGAATGATTATGATAGCAAAAAATCAGGAAGAAGCTTTGCAGATGGCGAATGATATTCCTTTCGGACTTTCTAATTCTGTTTGGACGAAAAATAAAGAACGCCAGTTATTCTTCATTGAAAACCTTGAGTCAGGAACTGTCAATATCAATCGTATGACGAGTTCTGATCCGCGTTTTCCATTTGGAGGAACAAAAGCTTCAGGATATGGAACAGAATTGTCTCTGTTGGCTTTAAAAGAATTCGTGACAGCTAAGACTATTGTAGGTAATTAGATTGTACCGTAGTATATTGTACAATGTAAAAAGTACAATGTATTCATGAGCCAATTTTATAATATAAAAAAACTCCCGGAAATCAATTTCCAGGAGTTTTTTATGTTTTGACAAAAAGTAATTTTGCTTATTGCTTATACAGTAGTCAATCTCAATGTATTGGTTTTTCCACCTTCATAGGATGGAGTTGCATTGATATTGATTACGAAATCTCCTGTTTCGATATAGCCATAATTATGCGTTAACATATTTACCTGGATAATCGTTTCATCAGTAGATTTCTTCATATCATAATAGTATGCGTGAACACCCCAAAGAAGGTTCAGCATGGTAATAACCCTTTTGTTACCACTATATACAATGATGTGAGAGTTTGGTCTGTGGGCTGCAAGCTGGAAAGCAGTGTATCCAGAGTGAGTAAGCGTTACAATAGCAGAAACGTTTGTTGTTTTAGCAATTCTTACCGCGGCAAGGCAAACCCTGTTGGTAATGAATCTCTCATCAATACAGTTATAATCTTTTTCGATAGGCTCATTTTTATGTTGGTAAAAATGAGTGGTTTCGATATTCTTTACAATTTTGGCCATGTTTTCCACAACCTGTACCGGATATCTCCCTACAGAAGTTTCTCCCGAAAGCATTACGGCATCTGCACCATCCAATACAGAGTTGGCAACGTCATTTACTTCCGCTCTGGTTGGTGTTAAGCTGTTGATCATCGTTTCCATCATCTGGGTAGCGATAATCACCGGCTTAGAATAGAATCTTGCTTTTTCTACCAGGTTTTTTTGAATTGCAGGAACTTCTTCCATTGGAACTTCTACTCCAAGGTCTCCACGAGCTACCATTAATCCATCACATTCAAGAAGGATTTCTTCAATATTTTTAACCCCTTCAGGCTTTTCAATCTTTGCAATAATCGGAGTCTTGAATTTACCATTTGGATGCGCCTTGATAAGCTCCTTCAAGTCGATAATATCCTGGGCATGACGAACAAATGATAAGGCAATCCAGTCAACTTCCATGTCAAGCATGAAATTAGCATCCTGAATATCCTTTTCTGTCAATGCAGGAAGAGAAACATTTGTATTAGGTAAATTAACTCCTTTTTTAGAGCTTAACGGCCCTCCTTGAATGGTTTTTGCTTTTACCGTATCTATTTCATTGGTTTCAGTAACCTCCAACATCAGCTTCCCATCGTCAATAAGGATTCTTTCTCCTACTTTTACGTCTTGTGGAAACTGTTGGTAAGTCATGTACACTTTCGTGGAATCTCCCTCCATCTTTTCATTGGTGAAGGTAAGAATATCACCTGGGTTCAGATAAGATCCTTCCTTTACAACTCCTACTCTCAGCTTAGGACCCTGAAGATCTCCCAAGATTCCCACTGAATAACCATACTCGCTGTTTAGCTCTCTAATTATTTCAATATTTTTTCGAACTAAGTCGTAATCTGCATGGGAAAAATTTATTCTGAAAATATCAACACCCGCTTTCATTAAATCTAACATTACCTCCTTCGACGATGAAGCAGGCCCTAGTGTTGCGATAATTTTTGTCTTCTTTAAATACTTATTCATAATACTGGATAATTTGATAAAGTTCTTCATCAGAACTCAGTGTGTAATCTTGAATTGGAAACACAAGATTTTCAGGGAGCAAAATTACGGAAAAATCAGGAAACTGTTCCGAACTATGCAGAATATATTCCACATCTACCTGATTATTTAATAAAAATTTAATGTTTTCTTCTTCTGTAAAGAGTTCTGTCTGAATTTTTTTTTGCTTACTTTCAGAAGATTTATTTGAAATGAAGGTGAAACAGGTCTTTGAAAACTTGTGGTAGGCTTCAAATCTTGGAAAAAGATAATCATAATATCCCCCATGAAAGACAAGATCTTTCTTTCTTGAAAAATTGAGGTCGTTTGTTTGATTTATTTTATAGAAAAACTCGTGAGCAGGTACATCTTTGGCTAATCTTACCAATCCTATGGCAATATCTTCAAATTCTATATCATCAAGATCATAAAGTTTTTGAATTTCCAAGTATATTTTCTTTTTTATTTAAAATATAAAATGCCCTATGTGCTGCTTTTTCCTCTGCTTTCTTCTTAGAAGTCTCAGTTGCATTCGCAATCTTTTCATCTCCCAGCCATACATGACATCTGAATACGACAGCTTTATTTGCCTGTATTTCCTCGCAGGTTTCGTACTTTATGTTAACCTTCTTCTTTTGGCTCCATTCAAGAAGGAGACCTTTGTAGCTTACAATTTTGTTTTCAAGCTTATTGATCTCAGAAGGGGTCAGCAATTTTTCCAAGATGATCCTTTTGCAGGCATCATAATGGAAGTCTAAATAAACGGCACCGATTAAGGCCTCGAATAAATTTCCGGAGATATTCTCTCCCAAAGCGGAAGAACTGTTTTGCTTTTGCAAAAGGTTGGTAAGCTTGAGATCTTCTCCTAATTTATTGAGATTTTTCCTATTAACAATCTTAGATTTCATTTGTGTCAGATATCCCTCATTAGCCTGAGGATACGTCTGGAACAAATGACAAGAAATAATTGTACCCAAAACAGAATCTCCCAAAAATTCAAGCCTTTCGTAATTGCTGTCTTGATTTTTAGAAGAATTTTTTAAAGAAAAAGCTTCGCGGTAAAGAGCTATATTTTGAACCTCGGTACCCAATACTTTACTAAGCTCGGTACTGAGAAAATATTCTCTCTCCGTTAATTGTCTTTTTCTTTTTTTGAGAAGGAATTTAGAAAAGTATTTCTGTAACTCCATTCATTGAATTTAGATTTTCTTAAATAGAACGCAAGCGTTATGCCCGCCAAATCCAAAAGTATTGCTCATGGCTACTTTTACATCTTTCTTCACAGCCGTATTAAACGTAAAGTTTAGTCTGCTGTCAATATTTTCATCATCAGTAAAATGGTTGATGGTAGGAGGAACAGTACCATGAATAATAGTTCCCAATGCAGCGATAGCTTCAATAACTCCGGCAGCTCCTAAAAGGTGTCCAGTCATTGATTTTGTAGAATTAATCTGAATGTCATAAGCGTGCTCGCCTAATAATCTTGAGATAGCATTGGATTCTGCGATGTCTCCTAATGGAGTAGAAGTACCATGCATATTGATATGATCTACTTCATCAGCAGTTAAACCTGCATCTTCCAGGCAGCTCTTCATTACCAGATAAGCACCAAGGCCTTCAGGATGCGGAGCGGTCATGTGATGTGCATCAGCACTTAAACCACCTCCTAATAATTCTGCATAAATTGTAGCACCACGTTTTACAGCGTGCTCATATTCTTCAAGAATGATACAGCCGGCTCCTTCACCCAATACAAATCCATCTCTGTCTTTATCAAAAGGTCTTGAAGCAGTTTTAGGGTCATCATTTCTTGTAGAAAGTGCCATCATTGCGTTGAATCCACCGACACCACTTGCTGTAACGGCAGCTTCAGAGCCTCCGCACACAATAACATCTGCTTTTCCTAATTGGATCAGCATTTTGGAATCAATTATAGCATTTGCTGAAGATGCACATGCAGATACAGTCGTGTAGTTAGGTCCGTGGAAACCGTATTCAATTGAGATATGTCCAGGAGTGATATCCGCAATCATTTTTGGGATAAAGAAAGGGTTAAATCTCGGAATTTCCGTATTGGCCCATCCTAACACTTCAGTTTCAAAAGTCTCTAATCCTCCGATTCCGGATCCCCAGATTACACCAACTCTGTTTTTATCTACATTGCCTTCAATAATTCCGGAATGCGCTACTGCTTCTCTTGCAGCAACAAGTCCCAATTGAGTGTTTCGGTCCATTTTTTTAGCCTCTTTCTTATCGAAATGCTGTAACGGATCGAAATTTTTCACCTCGCAAGCGAACTTTGTTTTAAAGTTTGTGGCATCAAAAAGAGTAATCGGAGCGGCACCGCTCTCACCTTTCACAAGATTTTCCCAGTATTCTTTTGCATTATTTCCTATTGGCGTTATTGCTCCAAATCCGGTTACAACTACTCTTTTTAATTCCATAAACTTTGTTTAATTTCTTTTTTGTTGAAGAATATTATTTATTTACTACTTCTTCGATGTAAGCGATAGCGTGTCCTACAGTAGTAATTTTTTCAGCTTGGTCATCAGGGATCTGAATGTTAAATTCTTTTTCAAATTCCATGATTAACTCAACTGTATCTAGTGAATCAGCTCCTAAATCGTTAGTGAAGCTAGCTTCAGGAGTTACTTCTGTTTCTTCAACGTCAAGCTTATCAGCGATGATAGCTTTTACTCTTGATGCAATGTCTGACATAGTAAATTATTTTTTTAATTGTTAGATGGTGCAAATATATAAAATTCTTTACGATAAAACATTTTTTTAGTCTTTTTTGTGGACCGGAAGCTTTCATTTTAGATTGTTTAGCTTTAGTCTTTTAGTTTTCAGTGGGTTATATTTTGATGAAACGGTAAAAGGATAAGGTGCTTCAAATTAAGAAAGTTTGAGGTCAAGCAGAATTCTCCCTTCTTATCAATAAAAATGATGTATGAACTTTAAAATTGACTTTTGATTGAGAATTTTTATAACCCAATCTCTACTTTCCAATCTTTTTGATGAGAAATGAATAGAAGCCTAACCTTCTTGAGTTTGATTAATCCTTTTCTTTAGTATAGTAAATAGGTACAGAAAAATCGGGAACTCTTACCATTACCCTGTCATTCTTTTTTTTTACCCTAAACTCATTGAGTCCAATATATTCGTTGCTATTGTTAAAATGACAATGCTAAAAGAGGATTAATAAAATGTGCTTTTTAGTTTTGATAAGATGGTAGTATTAGTTTGTTGATAAAATACTATTCTCTTTATCAGGAATAAGTAGTGTAAACATATTAATTTGTTGATTAGATGTTCTAATTTAGATTTGAGGATAGATGATTTCTGATCAATAAGTTTGAAATATTGAGATTGTTACTAGAAAGGACAATTTACTATAGAATTAATAATGCTGAAAATTTTGTTTAGTAACACATTTGATAAGTGTTTTTCATCTTTTGCAGATAAACTTGTTTTCAAACCAAAATCGATATTTATTATAATAGCTATTCTGCCAGGGTTCGGATTTCAAAAGAATGAGTCCGTTTTTATTTTACCTAAGTCTTTACTTTAATCTTGTGGGCTTCTGCCTTTAATGTTCATGTGTAATGTTCCGTAGTTGCCATTTTACTTTTGTTTTTATACCTTATTTTATAAATTATTTCTATGAGCATTGATATAATTATTTTATGTTTCTGTAATTTTTTTTATTAAAAATAATTTTCAGTTAAGCATACTATTCCCGATACCTTCATTGATCCATCATGGGATTAAATTTTAATTCACATAAATGAGAGTATGTTTATTATATATTCATATTATTGTGTTTTTTATTAAAAAAAAACTCACAAAGCGTTGATAAGTTTGATTTTTTTTTAATACTTTTAAAAAAGTTTTGCTTTAGACAAATTTTTAACCATGATTGAGTGCACGCAGTTTAAATTAGAAATGGGAGTTAAAGGAAACTAAACAAACATTACAAAATATTAATTTTTTACACTATGAAATTAGAAAGTTTAAAAAGCGAGAAATTTGGTAAATATTCAAAAAACACTTTGGAAATCACTGAATTAATTAAAGGAGGTCTAGCTGGTAATACAAGCACATCAAGTTCTGTGACAAACGAAAGTACTTTTGATACTGATAGCGCATGTCCAGATTGTGAAAAAGATCCAAATGGAGGAACAAGTGTTGGCTTAGAACCAGGCTTTGGTCTTGGTAGATCAGCAAAATAATTTTTAAATTATCCAGCCTTAAATATTTAACTTATTTAATACAGTTAGTATTTAAGGCTTTTTATTTCTAATAGTAAAAAAATTCAAGTTGAAAAAAACTATTTTAATTTTAAGTCAGAAATCTGATATCTCTACCAATAGAGTAATTGATTATCTGATCGCTTCCCAAAAAGATTTTTACAGGGTAAATGTAGATTCTGACAGGCTTGTTGATGTGCGCTTAGATTTTGAAGAAGGAGAGGTTACAAAATTCATACTTTATTTTGAAAACAAAGCACCTCTGGATTTAAATGATGTTTATTCATGCTGGTATAGAAGAGGAGGCATTCCCATGTTTCCTTTACCGGAAATGAAAGATATATACGAGCTATTTAAAAGTGAAAAGATATCGCTTAAATCAAGAGAACATCTGTACGCAGAGTCCCGTGAATTACATGAATATATCCATTGGTATCTGGAGACTCATATTGAGAAGACTATTGGAAGCCAGTCAAGTGCCCATATCAATAAACTGAAACAGCTTACCGTTGCTAATAGCTGCGGGCTGCCCATACCTGAAACTAAGATTTTAACAAATTTTAAAAATACTTCCAAAGCTACACTTATCACAAAAAGTATCCAAGACATTCTTCATGCTCAGGATGACATAAACAGATATATGTATTTTACTGAAGATGTTCCTGCGGATGATATCAATGATTCTATTCAATTTTATCCTAGTTTATTCCAGCATAAGATTGAAAAAGAATATGAAATTAGAATTTTTTATCTCCACGGAACTTGTTATAGCATGGCTATTTTTAGTCAGGCAGATGCTAAGACTCAAACTGATTTCCGAAAATATAATTTCGATAGACCTAACCGGAATGTTCCCTACAAATTACCTGTTGATGTAGAAGAAAAAATAGTTTCATTCATGCATAAGATTAATTTGAATTGTGGTTCACTGGATTTAATATATACAAAGGGACAGTATTATTTTTTAGAAGTTAATCCTGTGGGGCAGTTTGGAGCGGTTTCCCAAGCGTGTTCATACAATCTTGAATCAAAAATAGCAGAATATCTATCTAACTAATTTGAAAATGACAAAACTACCATACATATATAAATATTTAACTAAAATTAAATTAAATATTGATAAGAAAAGACAGGAGGCATTTCCCGTGGATGCTTATGACAGCACATATTGTGTGCCTGAAGGAGGTGCCAACAAACCGATCAGTAAAATTATTGATTTAAAAAAATTAAATGAAGACATAAACCAGAAAACTAAATGATGGATTATACAATTTTAAAGGATAAATTTTTACAACTGTATTCAGTATGTCTTATGACAAAAGGGGTGAAAAGATCCGTGATAGTAGACACTCAAAGAGAAGAATGGTATCATATCCCAAATTCTTTACACACAATTCTTCTCAACTATAATAATCAAAAATTAGAAAAGCTGTTCGGAGATTTCAAAGGGGAAGAAGAGGTTTTAATGGAGTACTTGGATTTTTTATATGAAAATGATCTGATATTTTATTCTGAGTCAGCTGATTGTTTTCCGCCGTTGGGTGATTATATTGAAAGTCCTTCAATCATTGAAAGTGCTATTATTGATTTTGATAGTACATCACAAAATTTACAGCATCTTGAGGAAATCTTTTCTGATCTGGAATTGCTGGGATGTAAAAATTGTCAATTCAGATTTTTTCATTCTCCTTCAAAAGCAGAAATAATTAAAATTGTAACCCTTCTTGGCAACTCAAGGATTACTTCTTTAGATTTTATAATCAAGTATGATGAATCATATAATGTTGATTTTTTAATAGAATTAACCAAGCAAAACTTAAGAATTAAAAGTGTTTTTGTTCACTCTACACCCTTTAGCAGGATAGAAATTATTAACGCTGAATATTTTTCTTACATGGGGAATGTGGTTTTTATTATGCAGGAAATTAAAGATGAGACTCATTGCGGGAAAATCTCTCCGGAATATTTTACCACAAACTTTAGAATGTTTAATGAATCATTAAAATACAATTCGTGCCTGTATAAGAAAATTGGTGTTGATACGAATGGAAATATTAAAAACTGTCCAACATTAGCCTCTTCTTTTGGTAATATAAAGCAAGACAGATTAACTGAAATTGTAATTAAAGAATCATTTACTGACATTTGGAATATTAATAAAAATCAACTGAGTGTTTGTAAAGATTGTGAATATAGAAACGTATGCAGCGATTGTAGAGGCTTTTTAGATGAAAGCCAGATTCATAATGCAAAGCCGGTTTTATGTGGTTATGATCCTTACAATAATGTCTGGCAGGAATAATGAAAAGAGTTGTACTTAATTTTATTTTTAAAGATGAAGAGCATGTTATCGAACGGATGTTAAACAGCAACTTACACTTTGCTGATTTGATAGTGTGTGTCGATACAGGGTCCACAGATAATACCGTAGATGTCATTAAGAAATGGGCAGAAATCAATAAAAAACAATTATTTATATTTTATAGAACTTTTGATTATTTTGATAATAGCCGGAATTTTGCTTTAAATAAATTAAAAGAGGTTGTTCGTACACTGGGCTGGGATGAAAAAAAAACTTATGGATATTGGCTGGATTGTGATGAAGTTGTAACGGATAAAGGCTTTGATAAGAATACGCTGACAGAAGATTCGTATCTGTGTAAAGTACATCTGAATGGGGATATATTTTCAAGATTAACCTTTTTCAGGTTAGATTTACCCTTCTTTTGGTATGGACCTGTACACGAATATTTAAAATGTGAACCGAAGTTTACGTGTGCCGTGATTGAAAACTTTGAAATCAATGTTTATAACGATGGTAACTCGTGGCAAAATAATTTAACAGAAAAATACTTAAATCACGCAAATATTTTAGAAAAGCATCTGCAAAAAAATGATATAACAGATGCTGCCAGATGGCTTTTTTATCTGGCGCAAAGCTACTATTTTTCAGCTTTGTTTACATTTAATAATGACGACCGTATCTACAAATTAAACAAGGCATTAAAAGTATATAGAGAAAGGGTTGCAATGACAGCCGATGGGTACAGTGAAGAAATATTTTATTCTCAATATATCATAGGACGCATTTCATACTTATTAGAGAAGGATTGGGATGTTGTTCTAAACGAATATACAAAAGCAGATGATATTGATCCGATAAGAGCTGAGACTACTTACAAAATCATTTGTCATTATTATGACAACGATAATTATACTTCGGCTTATGAATATTCGAAAAAGTCTTTAAAGCTGTATCATGGTAAAAATCCATTTCCTCAAAGGTTATTATTTGTTGAACTCGAATTATATAATTGGAAATTGTTATACAAGCATTTGAAAATTTGTGTAAAAATAAACCACATAGATGAAGCAAAGATTACTGTTGAAGAGCTCAATAATCTTGTAGATGAAAGTCCGGAATGGTTTAATTCGGAAGACCTTAACGATATCAGAGAAGTTAATCAATTTCTCACGTATTTTTAGTGCTGCCGATGTTACGTCAAACCCCATAAAAGAGTGCTGGCATCTATTTTAAAAATCAATTTATTCCAGTTTGTATTATATTTAGATTATAAATGAAATTCCACAGATTTATTATACGGTAGCGAGATATAAGGTTTTGATTTGTATTATGATACATAAAATGTGAAAACGATTTCTCCTACTTTAAAATTATTTCTTAAAAACCACCAAATCATTATGTTAAACCGAATATTTTTTCTTCTCCTGATGAGCTGTTTTTTTACTTCAGCACAAACTCATCGTTTTATTTATGAATTACAATTCAAAATAGACTCAACCTCCACTGATTATATTAAAACCAATATGGTATTGGATATTAACCCTAAGGACGTCAAATTCTATGAATATAAATTTCTTAGAATGGATTCCATTAATAAGGCTAATCAGAACTACCGCTTTCGAACCTGGGGTTTTCAAAATATTATTACGAGGGAACGAAATTCCTTCAAAAACAAAAATTTCGAAAATCTGGATGACTTGTTTGTGTATCAAACAGATAATTCAATGAAGTGGAATTTAAGCAATGAAACCAAAATGGCGGATAAATATCTTCTGCAAAAAGCCACGACATTTTTTGGAGGAAGACAGTGGACGGCATGGTTTTGTAAAGAGATTCCTTACAATGAAGGACCTTATAAATTTAGAGGGTTGCCAGGATTAATATTTCAAATTTATGATTCAAAAAGTCAGTTCAAGTATAACATGCTGCAGTCGAAGTCATTGGATGTGACCTATGATACAACAGGTTTCATAGAAGGCTATGCAGGTACTAAACCTTTAGAAGTAAGTGAGGAAATGGTTCAGAAAAAAAAATTAGAAAGATTTAATGAGCCTTTCAAGGATTTTATGTTACAGTTTGATAAGCAGCCGGATGCCCAGTATTTTTACAGAGGTACACAAATTACAAGTAAAGACCAGTTGAAAACATTTGAGAAGCAAGCGCAAGAAACAATGATGAAAGAAAATAATCCTATTGAAGTTAACAAAGTCATTCATTACTCTAAAAAATAATTTAGACATAAAGAATTTATGTCCTGTCTAAAGGGAATTGTGTTACGGGCTATTTACTTTATTTCAGTAAAATTCCAGACAATGCAATAAAGATTTATTGGGCAGTAAAGCCATTCTTCAATGTGAAATTAATTTTTCAAAATATAATAGACAAATTGGACCCAATAAGTCATGCTGATCAAGCAATCCGCGTTTCATTTTCATGATTTATTGTTAGCCAAATTATTAATTTGTAATAAATACTAAATGAAATTTTTTTTTAAATGTTTTTTAATTATTACGGCTATGATGTCTAATCTTTTGTCTTCGCAAAATGGATCTGTGTTAAGTGATACTTTAGTAAATACAAAGAATGCTAAAATAATTGTTGATCTGCCTGTTGCTAAAAATTCTTCGGCAAAGAATAAAAAATATCCGGTGTTTTTCATTTTAGATTCTCAGGAAAAGAACATTGTTGATATAGTGAAATCAAATATATCTTATTTGCAGAACTTTGGTAAAGAAATACCTGAAGTCATATTCGTAAGGGTGGAGGTATATGATCGGTCTAAGTTGTATTTTGGTGAAGGGGTAAACGAGCTGGCAGAGATGCTCCAAAAAACGATTATTCATCTTAACAAATATAATGCATTGAATTATAATGTAATTCTAGGTCATTCTAATTCCGCATCATTTGTTTTAGACCTTGCAAACGATATCAATTTGAGTAAGTTGTTTCAGGTGTATATTGCGTATTCTCCATCTAAAACTGTTGATAAATTAAATATCCCATCACAAGATGTAAACTTATATTTATCACATGGTGGTATCGGACAATATGAAAATTCGTTTAAAGAGGAAACTGTTGCCTATAAAGGGAAGATTGATAGCATAAATAGCCCTAAGTTTAAGTTGAAATATGATTATTTTCCAACGGCAAATCATAATACAATAATTCCTATGTCTATTTATAATTCAATAAATTACGCTTTTGATCCGTGGATTATAAGCAGTTTGGAAACTGAGTTTATGGTAAATAATAAGTACGATATTTTAAAAAATTTAAAAACAAAGTATCATGTATTAGAGCATATCACTAATGTAAGCCACGAAATATCTCCCAATGAATATGTGTATATAGCCAATCTGTATTATGGTATCGAAGATTTTAGTAGAGCTATATCGGTGACTGATGAGGCTCTGGCTGGTACCTCGCCAAAAGATTCTGATTATTATAAGATTTATTTTAATAGAGCTTTATATTATTTTGAAATTGAAGATATCTCAAAAGCCAAAGAAAATATAACTCTGGCAAAAAAATATATAACTAAAGAAACTGATGAGTATAACTATACATATCCAATGATAGTATATTATGACAAATTTTTAGATATTTATATTACTACTGCAAACAATGCTGATAGAGAAAAAAAAATAATTAAACTTCTTGAGTTGATTAAGAATGAAAAGAAAATTAGTAATAACAATCTTCTGGTAAATTTTATTAAAAAACATTTGCTGGAAATGAAAAAGTAGATTAGAAAAATGTTTAAAACTACCTTTCCCTTCTACAGGCAGCCTGATGCAAAAGACTGTGGCCCTACTTGTTTGCGGATAATAGCCAAATACTTCGGCAAAACACTCTCCATAGAACAGATACGTCTTCTTTCAGAGACGACCCGGGAAGGAAGCAGCCTCAAGGGCATAAGTACAGCTGCAGAACAGATTGGTTTTAAAACTATGGCAGTGAAAATCAGCTGCGATATGTTGGTTGATGATCCTCCATTACCATGCATTCTCCATTGGGATAAAAATCATTTTGTTGTTTTATACAAAATAGAAGAAAAAAATAAAAAATATTATTTCCATATCTCGGACCCGGGATTTGGCATTCTTAAATATGAACAAGCAGAATTTCTCAAGCGTTGGATTGATGAAGACGCCACTGAAAAAACTGAGGAAGGGGTTGTCTTATTTTTAGAAACCACGCCTGATTTTTTAAAAAAACATCTCGATAAACAAGAAAATAAAGCCAGTCTTAAGTTTCTGTCTCAATACCTGTTTGAATACAAACTGCTGGTAGGGCAATTAGTTATAGGGCTTTTAGCAGGGAGTTTGCTCTCACTTATTTTTCCGTTTCTTACCCAAAGCATTGTAGATGTGGGGATACAAAACCGCGATTTAAACTTTATTTATATCGTTTTGCTTGCGCAGATTATGCTTTTTTTAGGGAAAACGGGAATAGAAATTACCCGCAGTTGGATTCTTCTCCATCTTTCTACACGAATCAATATTTCTATAATTTCCGAATTCTTCATTAAGCTGATGAAGCTGCCTATCAGTTTCTTTGATACAAGGATGACAGGAGATATTATGCAGAGGATTAATGATCACCACAGAATAGAACAGCTTCTCACGACTTCTTCATTAAATACATTGTTCTCATTAGTCAATCTGATAATTTTCAGTATTGTTTTACTGTATTACGATTACAGACTTTTTATCGTGTATCTGATAGGTGCCGTCTTATATGTTACCTGGATCACTTTTTTCCTTAATAAAAGAGAAAAGCTAGACTATAAAAGATTTTCCCAGATTTCTCATGAACAAAGTAAAGTAATTGAACTCATTAATGGCATGCAGGAAATAAAAATGCACAATGCCGAAAAGAAAAAGCGTTGGGATTGGGAAGGTTTGCAGGCCAAATTATTCGATATAAGAATTGAGTCTCTTTCATTGGAACAATGGCAATCTGTTGGTGGGAATTTCATCAATCAAATGAAAGATATTTTAGTAAGTTTTTTATCTGCAAAATTAGTTTTGGATGGCAGTCTTACTTTGGGTATGATGCTGTCAGTACAGTATATTGTAGGACAGTTAAATAGTCCGTTATTGCAGCTAATCGATTTTATTAAGCAAAGTCAGGATGCTAAAATTTCTTTAGAGAGATTAGGGGAAATACATGAAAAAGAAGATGAGGAAATTGCCGACGAGAAATATGTTACAGAAATTCCGAAAAAGGACATTGAAATTAAAGACATATCTTTTAGGTATGTTGGCACGAAACAATATGTTTTCAAAAATTTAAATCTGGTTATCCCTTATCAAAAAACAACTGCAATCGTTGGGGCTAGTGGGAGCGGGAAAACTACTCTTTTGAAACTGATTATGAAATTTTATGAACCAGAAACAGGAGAAATAAAAATTGATAATACCGATTTGAAAAACATTTCGCCCAGATTTTGGCGGGAGCATTGTGGAGTTGTTATGCAAGATGGATATGTTTTTAACGATTCAATTGAAGAAAATATTGCTGTAGGAGAAGAAAATATAGATCAGAAAAAATTGTTGAAAGCAGTAGAGATTGCTAATATTAAAGACTTTATTGATGAACTACCTCTCGGCTATAATACTCGCATAGGCAATGAAGGAATAGGAATAAGCGGAGGGCAAAAGCAAAGACTCTTTATTGCAAGAGCTATTTATAAATCTCCCGAATATATTTTCTTTGATGAAGCTACTTCAGCACTGGATGCCAATAATGAAAGAATAATAATGAGAAATCTGGAACAGTTTTTCAAGGGTAGGACAGCAATCGTTATTGCACATCGGCTTTCTACAGTGAAAAATGCTGACAAAATTATTGTTTTGGATAAAGGATGTGTGGTAGAAGAAGGGAATCATGCTGAATTAGTTGCTAAGAGAGGCGAATATTATAGACTTGTAAAAAACCAATTAGAACTTGGAAGCTAAAAAAAATATATCAGACAAGCTTAAACTTCATTCAGAAAGTGTACAAAAGATACTTTCTACATCGCCTCATTGGATGATTCGATGGGGAAATACTATAGTTTTTATTGTTTTACTCCTTATTATATTGATGAGTTATTTTATCAAATATCCCGAATATATCCGGGCGCCTATTATTGTTACCTCACAAAATCGTCCTGAAAAAATAATGGAAGGAGACACTGCAGTACCTACTTTACCAAAAGAAGAGAGGTTTGTAGGGAAGATGGATATCCCAATAGAAGATTCTCTTAAGGTTACATCGGGTCAAAAAGTTTTGATAAAATTTGACAATTATCCCCAGCAGGAATATGGAGTAGTAGAGGGAAAGGTGCAAAAGATAACTGAGGCTTCTGGTAAAACTGGAAAGTATTATGTAAATGTTATGCTACCTAAAGGCTTAACAATTTCTAATGACAAAAACTTTCACTTTGATCAGGAACTGAAAGGAGATGCTGAAATTATAACAAAAGATGTCAGGTTAATTGAAAGATTCTTTCATAAAATCAGATAGTAAGTCAGTGCTTATCCTCATTATATTGTCAAAAGATCAATCTATTTCAGACTATTTTGAGGAGTAGGGAAGTAGAAGATTGGCGCCGTTAAAAACTTTTTATACAGTAAGTGAAAACAAAAAAACCTTAAATTATTTATGTTGAATAATTTAAGGTTTTGTTTTTGTGGAGTTGGAGGGATTCGAACCCTCGTCCAAACAAGCAATACATAAGCTTTCTACATGCTTATTCTACCATTGGTTTTCGATTGAAAGCAGAGGATAGACACTCAACTTCCAACTTATCTTCTAAATTTTTCGAGCTTTAGCCAAAGCTTCTAAAGCCTTATTTCCGCATTCCTATATCCCAGAATCAAACGCCGCAGAACAGAGCATTTGTGGAATATCTTGCTTCCCTACTGAAATCTTCGGGAAAACGCTTGATCTACTATACTTCGATATTAAGCTGCAAGAGCGAACTCTTCGTTGCCAGTTAAAATTTTGTAGCAAGGGATTATAGAGATCGCGCTACGGTTCTCTGCATGCTTACTTACCCATTGGTCTTGCTGTCGAAACCAGTCAACCCCATGAATAAAGTGAATGCAAAGATAATGCTTTTTGTTTATATTTCATTAATATGAACGATTTTAATGAAAATTAGGGGTTATGATGACCAATTTGAAGCCATTAAGATTTAAATATTGAATCATTGTGGATAAAAAAATATTATGTGTTAATGGCTTTTAATACTAGGTTTTTAAGATGACTTTAGATAATGGAGTGATTGTTTATGGTAATATATTTTGTGTTGTAAGAAAAATTGCCTAGTTTTGCAATCCAAAATGAGATGTAAAATATGTTAATAATTCCAGTAAAAGATGGTGAATCCATCGACAGAGCTTTAAAAAAATACAAGAGAAAATTTGATAAAACAGGAACTGTTCGTCAATTAAGATCTAGACAAGCTTTTATCAAGCCTTCTGTAACTTTGAGACAATCTAAGCTAAAAGCTGCTTACAAACAAAGAGCGCTTAGCAAAGAAGAGCAGGCTTAAGATTTTTTCTTAACCATATATTAATTCACTTCTTAAATTCTTATATTTGAGGAGTGAATTTTTATTTTTATACCTATGATGCTGGAAAAGTTTTTAGAATACTTACAATTCGAAAAAAGATATTCTCCTCATACTATTACAAGCTACAAAAAAGACCTTGAAGACTTTTCCCATTTCTTTCTCCGAACAGAATCTTCCGACAATTTAGCCAAAGCAGACAAGAAAATTATCAGAAATTTTATTGTTGAACTAAGCGAAAATAATATTTCCAAAAGAAGTATCAATCGAAAACTATCTTCTCTCCGCAGTTTTTATCTTTTTCTTTTAAAAATAGGAGAAATTAAAGTTTCCCCAACAGAAGGAATCTCTTCTCTGAAGTTTTATGCTGAAAAACAGATTCCTATATCTAAAGAGGAAATGACAGACCTTAATAAAAGAATCTTCCAACAGGTGCATGATCTGCTTGAAGAATGCATTATGGAGGTTCTTTATCAGACCGGAATGCGTAAAGCCGAACTTTGTGGCCTGATATTTGAGTATGTTGACTTATATGAAAATGAATTAAAAGTAATAGGAAAGGGGAATAAAGAAAGAGTAATCCCTATTTCCAACGAATTGTCTGAACTCCTTAAAAGTTATCTGGAAATAAGAAATCCACAGACAGAATTTAAATCATATTTTTTCGTCAATAAGAAAGGGAAAAAACTCAACGAAAAATTTGTTTATGTGGTAGTTAATAAGTACCTTAGTCTTGTAACAACGAAAGAAAAAAGAAGTCCTCATATCCTTCGGCATAGCTTTGCTACACACGTTTTGGATAATGGGGCGGAGATCTCCAAAGTGAAAAAAATATTAGGGCATTCCAGTCTTGCCAGTACTCAAGTCTATACGAATGCTAATATTGAACAATTGAAAAAAGTGTTTAATCAGGCTCACCCTCGAGCATCAAAAAAAGAAGAATTATGAAGATTTCAGTTCAATCAATTGGTTTAACACCACACGAACCACTAGAGTCACACATCGACAAAAAAGTAAGCAAATTGGATACCTTTTATGACAAAATTCAAGATTGTAAGGTATTTTTAAAAGTAGAAAATAACGCTGATAAAGCGAATAAAACAGCTGAGATTATTTTGGCGGTTCCAGGAGATGATATCGTAGTAAAGAAGACATCTGCGAGTTTTGAAGAAAGTTTGGACCTTTGTGTTGATACAGCTAAAAAGCTATTAATCAAGAAAAAAGAAATGGCATAGGAAAAAAAGTTAAAAAAAGTTTATAAAATATTTGAGAATTCAAAAAATCCGTTCTATATTTGCACTCGCAAAAAAGGAACAGCGATCTTTTGAATTCTTTTTTTATATTTGCCTCCATAGCTCAGTTGGCCAGAGCACGTGATTTGTAATCTCGGGGTCGTGGGTTCGAATCCCTCTGGAGGCTCATAAAATATAAACTTTTTGGGGAGATTCCAGAGTGGCTAAATGGGACTGACTGTAACTCAGTTGCTTCGGCTTCGTAGGTTCGAATCCTGCTCTCCCCACTTTATATTTTTATAAAAAAAACTTGCAAGATTAAATAAGTTTTCTTAGTTTTGCACAGCGTTTACCAATGGTTTTGGAAACAAAATTGCGGAAGTAGCTCAGTTGGTAGAGCGTCAGCCTTCCAAGCTGAATGTCGCGGGTTCGACCCCCGTCTTCCGCTCAATAAAATCACACAATAAAAGTGATTTTTTTTAACACTGAAACGTGTAGAGTAGAGTTTCTCAATCACTTTCAGTCTTTTATTAAAATGCCTCCATAGCTCAGTTGGCCAGAGCACGTGATTTGTAATCTCGGGGTCGTGGGTTCGAATCCCTCTGGAGGCTCATTTTAATATAAAATATCTGGGGAGATTCCAGAGTGGCTAAATGGGACTGACTGTAACTCAGTTGCTTCGGCTTCGTAGGTTCGAATCCTGCTCTCCCCACATTTTATATTAATAAAATACTTGCAAGATTAAATAAGTTTTCTTAGTTTTGCACAGCGTTTACCAATAATTTTGGAAACAAAATTGCGGAAGTAGCTCAGTTGGTAGAGCGTCAGCCTTCCAAGCTGAATGTCGCGGGTTCGACCCCCGTCTTCCGCTCAACAAAAAATCATGCTACTCAGTGTGATTTTTTTAGTTGATGCCGACTTAGCTCAGCGGTAGAGTGCTTCCTTGGTAAGGAAGAGGTCACGGGTTCAAGTCCCGTAGTTGGCTCTCGATTTTCCCGAATTTCTTCGGGATTTTTTTTTACCCAATTTTTACACTCAAAAGAAATTCATTTGTTGATCTGGGTATTTTACCGTTAAGCATCTGTTTAGATAACTTCCCAAATAATGTGACTCTAATCTTTCATAAGGTTTTTTTGATCTGTAAGGAATATGTATTGGGGGTCATAAAACTTTTACTTCACCTTTAGAATCACAATCGTAAAATTTTCGTTAAATTCGTGTAAAATAAATTTTTGATGAATATTCTTTTATTGGAAGATGATCTCATTCTGTCTGCAGAACTTTGCAGATTTTTAGAATCAAATAATTTTAACTGTGATAAGATCTATGACGGAGAGACTTTTCTCCGCCAGATAAAAAACAATACTTACGATTTGTATCTGCTGGATATTAATGTTCCTAAAATAAATGGACTTGATGTATGCCAGACGATCCGTTCTTTTGATAAAAATACCCCAATCATTATCATTTCGGCCTACGGAGATATCTCTGATAAAAAAGATGCCTTCACCAGGCTGGCAGATGATTATCTTGTAAAGCCTTTCCAGTTTGAAGAACTTCTTTTAAGAATCAATTCACTGCTGAGACGAAAAGCTCCTTCTGATAATTCAGATCAGGATATTCTCAGAATTGATGATCTTATCATCAATAAAACAGAACAGAAAGTGTATCGTGGAGGAAATGAAATCACCCTTACCCTAAAAGAATTTCAGCTGCTGGTTTATCTTGCGGAAGCGCAGGGAAGAACCGTTTCCAAGCAGCAGATCACAGAACATGTCTGGGAACATAATTTTAATACCAATACCAACACGGTAGAAGTTTATATCAATTTCCTGAGGAAAAAGATTGATAAGGATTTTAAAATAAAACTCATCCATACCCGTTCAGGTTTCGGATACTACCTAAGCCCATTATAAATGTCTTTAAAAAGAAAGATAGCTTTAACGATCAGTATCGCCTTTTCATTGCTTTTTGGAATGGTGATGGCGGTCATTTATTTATCTTTTAATGATTTCAGAAGGGATGAGTTTAAAGAACGATTCAGGCAGAGGCTTGAGTTTACGTCTCATTTCATCTCAAAATCTAAAGACTTTGAAGAGGAAGCTCCCGTTTTTTTCAATGAAAACTCTGATAATATTCTTTTGAATGAAAAGATTTTAATTTTCAACGAAAAAAAAGAATTGATCTACAGTACCATCAAAGACCGGAATGTCATCTGGGACAGTGCAATGCTTAAAGAGCTGGATAAGAAAAAGATTATCTATACAGAAAAGACCGTTCCGGAAATCTATGCAGCGCTCAGAAACATTAATGGAGAAAACTATTATATTCTTACGAGTGCCTTTGATACCAACGGGAAATCCAAGTTGGGATATCTTAAATATCTTTTGATCACGGCTTATGTGATGAGTACTATGCTTATTGGTTTTTTCAGTTATTATTTTGTAGAAAAGTTTCTACGTCCGCTGGAAGACCTGAATAAAGAAATTTCTGAAGTTACGGCTCACAAACTAACCACACAGATTCCTGTGCAACAATCCAATGATGAAGTAAGTGTTCTTGCAAAATCTTTTAATACGATGATCGGAAGGCTGGATGATGTATTTCAGTCACAAAAAGATTTTACGGCAAGTGCTTCCCATGAGATCAGAACACCCATAACGAGAATGGCGTTTCAGCTGGAGAACCTGATTAAATTTGAGGAACATTCCCCGGAAACCCTTTCTTCTCTAAAACAGATTCAGCGGGATGTATACCAGCTGTCGGATCTTACGAACTCACTTTTACTGCTTACGAAATTTGATAAAGAAAATATTCAGAGTATTTATGAGGAAGTAAGGATTGATGAAGTTATTTTCGAAGCCTTTGAAGCGGTAGAGAAAAGTTATCCACAACTTAAGCTGGACTTCCTGATTAATGAAGATAATTCTGAGAATGCTTTTCTGATGATCAAAGGAATTCAATCACTATTGGTGATTGTCTTTATTAATCTCTTTAAAAATGCGGCTGTATATTCGGACAATACTGAAGTAAACGTATTAATAACTGAAACGAATGACAATCTTTTTGTAGAAGTCATTTCCCATGGAAATACAATTCCCGAAGAAGAACAAGCTAAATTGTTCGAAGCTTTTACAAGAGGAAATAATGCTCAGAATATAGCAGGATCCGGGTTAGGTCTTAGAATTGTCAAAAGAATCCTGGAATACCACGATGCAGATATTAAGTACTCTTCACCTGAGGATTGCATGAATAAGTTTACATTATTTTTTAAAAAATAAAATTAAAGGCAACTGGTTACGAAAACGGTTGCTTTTTTGTTAAACTCTGGATTGAGTTTTTTACTATAAAATTCAATGATTGGAGAAAAATATATTATTTTCATCTCTCGATTTTTACCATAAACGTCCTGTTTAAGCCTATTTTAATATTTTTTTAAGCGTCATTTAAGTTTCTTTTAATCGCATCAAAGCAATTTTGTATTTTAAAAAGAAAAATAATGAACAGAATTGCAGTGCTGTGCCTCGCCATTTCCTCATTCATGGCAGCACAACAGCAGATGTCTCTTTTGGAATGCGAAGAAGCCTTTCAGAAGAACAACCTCCAGCTGCTCGCCGAACAATACAACATCAATATGGCTGATGCGGATATTCTGCAGGCTAAAATCTGGGAATTACCTCAATTAAGCGGACAGTTTAATGCTTACAACCCTCAGGATAAAAAGTTTTTTGATGTAGGACATTCCAAAGGAGCAGGCATTACTCAATTGATTTATATGGGTGGCAAAAAGAAAAACGAAATTGCTTTTGCCAAATCCAATAAAGAACTTGCCCAGCTTCAGTTTTCACAATTGCTGGTGGATTTAAGATCTCAGCTCCGTTCTGCCTATTTCAACCTTTACTATGAAAAACTGAAACTGGAGAATACCAACAGGCAGCTGGGGTATATGAATGATCTTTTAAATGCCTATCGCGTACAATCAGCAAAAGGAAATGTTTCCCTTAAAGATGCTGTAAGACTACAGAGTATTGTGATCCAGCTGAATCATGATAAACTGGAAATCAATAAAAATATCCTTGATTTTGAACAGAATCTAAAAGTTTTGACAGGAACTTCGGAAGAGATAGAGCCTGTGATGTCTGAAACTGAAGCTAAAGATGCGCTGGCAGCCCAGCCTTTTGGTGATGAAGAAGAACTGAAAAGTAAAGCTCTGGAAAATAATGCAGATTACAGATACAATTTAAAACTTATTGATAACAGTAAGCTGTATGCCCAGTGGCAGAAATCAATGAATGTACCGGATGTTACTGTAGGTGCTGCATGGGACCAGGCAGGCGGAACCTTTAATAATGAAGCGAATCTGACATTGGGAATTCCTTTGCCATTATGGAAAGCAAATCAGGGTAATGTGGTAAAAGCAAATTATGCCATTCAGCAGAACCAGAAAAATGCAGATTTTCAGAAACTGACTCTTGAAACGAAGGTTCAGTCTGCTTATAAAACATGGAAAGCTCAGTATGATCAGCTTCTGGATGTGAAAACTACGGATCTTCAGAATATGGAACTTGTCTACAACGGAATGCTGAACAATTTCAGAAAAGGAAATGTCAACCTGATTGAATTCACGGACTTTATGGATAGTTACCGAGAAACTGCCCTTCAGATCTATGATATGAAAAATGAAATCATGCAGTCTGCGGAGCAGCTTAATCAACTCATACAAACGAAAATCTTCTATTAAAATCATGAAAACATATATTATCCCCGCATTGATGGTCGTTTCATTATTGGCCTGTTCAAAAAAAGAGGAAGAGAAAAATATTCACGCTAAAAAAGGATTTGAGCTTAGCAACACAATGTTGAGTTCTATTTCCCTGGCAAAAGTTGAGAGAAAGAATATAGAAGATGAATATAGCTTTTACGGAAAAATCTCTGCCGACAAAAATAGTTATATAGATGTTTACCCGCTGGTAGGAGGAAATGTGATGAGTGTAAATGTTGAACTGGGAGACTATGTAAGAAAAGGGCAGGTGCTGGCAACGATCAGAAGTACTGAGCTTGCAGAAATTCAAAAGGATGTAAGCGATGCCAAAACAGATCTGGTAGTAGCAAAAAATAATCTTCGCGTTGCCAAAGAGTTGTACGAAGGAAAACTAAATACAGAAAGAGATGTTCTGGAAGCTAAAAGCCAACTTCAAAAAGCCGAAGACCAATTGCAGAGAGCTGCTGCAGTAAGTACGGTTTATAATGTGAAAACCGGAAATATATACAGTGTAGTAGCACCTATTAACGGTTATATTGTTCAGAAAAGTATCAATAAAGACATGCAGCTGAGAAGTGACAGAAGTGATAATATTTTTGATGTTGCCAATACCACCAATGTTTGGGCAATCATGAATGTGAACGAATCTGATATTGATAAGATCAGCCTTGGAATGAAAGCCCAGGTATCCACTCTCTCTTATCCGGATAAAGTTTTTGACGGGAAAATTGATAAAATATTCAAAATTATTGATCCGCAGACCAATGCCATGCAGGCAAGAGTTGTCCTGGATAATGCCAACGGATTGTTAATTCCCGACAGTAAAGCAACTATAAAAGTTTCCAGCCTTGAAAGCAGTACTACCTTGGCGATCCCTTCCAAAGCTGTGATTTTTGATGATAATAAAAGCTTTGTTGTGATTTTTAAATCCAGAACAGATGTGAAAATCCGGGAGATAAAAGTATTAAAACAGGTAGGTGACGTTACCTATATTGCAGACGGTCTGAAAGAAGGGGAAGAAGTGATAACTAACAACCAGCTGCTGATATACCGTTCGCTGAACAGCTAGTCTTATTAAACCATTAAGAATATCTATGTTTTTCTTTAACGGCTTTTTTAGGTCATCAATTTATCTATCATGAATAAATTCATTAAAAATATAATTGCTTTTTCATTAAAAAATAAAGCATTTACCTTTATCTGGGTAGCGATTTTAGCCATCTCCGGTTTTATAAGTTTCAAAAATATGCCTATTGAAGCTTTTCCGGATGTAACCAATACCCAGATTGTCATCATTACCCAATGGAATGGGCGTAGTGCAGAAGAAGTAGAACGTTTTGTCACTACACCCATCGAATTGGCGATGAGCCCGGTTCAGAAGAAAACAAGTGTGAGAAGTACCACCATGTTTGGGCTTTCCATTGTTAAGATTCTGTTTGACGACGGGGTGGATGATACTTTTGCCAGAAATCAGGTTAATAACCAATTAAGAACCATTAGCCTTCCTGATGAGGTAGACCCTGAAGTACAGCCACCCTACGGGCCTACCGGAGAGATTTTCAGATATACGCTGGAAAGTAAAACAAAAGATTCCCGGGCATTGCTTACCCTGCAAAACTGGGTGATAGACCGTTCTTTAAGAGGAGTTCCCGGCGTTGCTGATATCAATGTTTTTGGAGGACAGGATAAAGTTTTTGAACTGAGTATCGATCCCAGAGCCTTGGATAAATATAATCTTACTCCGCTTCAGGTATATGATGCAGTCACCAAAAGCAATCTGAATGTAGGAGGTGATGTCATTGAAAAAAATGGGCAGGCCTATGTAGTAAGAGGAATAGGATTAGTGAAATCAGTGGCTGATATTGGAAATATTACCATTCAGAATGACAGTGGAAACCCTGTTTTGGTGAAAAATGTAGCAGAAGTTCATGAAAGCTCCATGCCCAGGGTAGGACAGGCTGCCCTGAATCATCATGATGATACCGTGGAAGGAATCGTTGTCATGAGAAAAGGAGAGAATCCAAGAGAAGTTTTGGTGGGAGTAAAGGCAAAAATTAAAGAGCTTAACGAAAAAATACTTCCAAAAGATGTCAAAATGGTTACTTTCTACGACCGTGATAATCTGATGGACTTTACTACTCATACCGTAATGCACAACCTTATTGAAGGAATTGTATTGGTAACCGTAATTGTACTCATCTTTATGGCAGACTGGAGGACAACTTTGATTGTTTCCATCATCATTCCTCTATCTTTACTGTTTGCATTTTTATGTTTAAAACTGGCTGGAATGAGTGCCAACCTGCTTTCGCTGGGAGCCGTAGACTTTGGGATTATCATTGACGGAGCCGTCGTCATGGTAGAAGGACTCTTCGTAATGCTGGATCATAAAGCGAAACGGTACGGAACGGAGAAGTTTAATAAACTTGCAAAAGGAGGCTGGATCAAACAAACCGGTACCGGATTAGGAAAAGCAATATTCTTTTCAAAATTAATTATCATTACGTCCCTGATTCCTATTTTCTCATTCCAGAAAGTGGAAGGGAAAATGTTCTCTCCTTTGGCTTTTACGTTGGGATTTGCATTAATAGGAGCCTTGATATTTACGCTGACACTGGTTCCTGTTCTTTCCCATATTCTTTTGAATAAAAATGTAAGAGAAAAAAATAACCCATTTGTTAATTTCTGGGACAGAATTGTTTTGAAAGGCTTTAATTTAACATTTAGGCATAAAAAAACGAGTATGATCGTAGCGATTTCTTTTCTGGCTTTGACTTTATTCTCCGGTAAATTTTTAGGAACAGAATTCCTGCCACAGTTGAATGAAGGTTCATTATGGATCACCGCAGAAATGCCAATGAGTTCCTCGTTAAAAGAATCTTTGAAAACAGCAGATCTTTTAAAAAAAGATATTATGAGCTTTTCCGAAGTAACGGATGTTCTCGCACAGACAGGAAGAAGTAATGACGGAACAGATCCTAATGGATTTGGATTCGTACAGTTTGCTGTGAATCTTAAACCAAGAGAAGAATGGAAACGTAAGATTACTTATGACGAATTAATCAACGAAATAGACAAAAAACTCAGAAGTTATCAGGGAATTACATTTAACTATTCCCAGCCGATTTCGGATAACGTAGCAGAAGCCGTAGCAGGTTTTAAAGCAGAAAATGGAATTAAAATTTATGGTGATAATCTGGAAACCCTGGACAAGTTAGCCAATGAGGTTTTATTGAAGATTAAAGATGTAAACGGAGTAAAAGATCCCGGAATTATTAAAAATATAGGGCAGCCGGAAGTAAGTGTAGTACTTGACAGAGATAAAATGGCAGCTTACGGAGTAATGCCGGCAGATGCACAGGCAGTACTGGAAATGGCTTTTGGTGGAAAAACGGCTTCAGAAATGTTTGATGGAGAAAGGAAGTTTCCGATACGTCTTCGTTATTCTCAGGAATACAGAACCAATGAAAATGATATTGCAGCTCTGATGGTGCCTACACAGGATGGAGCAAAAATTCCTTTAAAAGAAATAAGTACCATCGTTAAAGATAACGGAGCCGCATTTATTTACAGAGACAATATCAAACGATATATTGGAGTTAAATTTTCAATTCGTGACAGAGATTTGGGAAGTACTATTGCGGATGCCCAGAAAAAGGTAGAAACGATTGAACTTCCGGACGGCTATTCTGTAGGATGGACAGGTCAGTTTGAAAATCAGCAGCGCGCCTCCCACCGATTAGCGCAGGTAGTACCAGTGAGTATTCTGATGATTTTCTTCCTTTTGTTTATTCTGTTTGGAAATATGAAAGATTCTCTTCTGGTATTAGCGAATGTTCCTTTTGCTTTAATAGGAGGAATTATTGCATTGCATGTTACCGGAATCAACTTTGGAATCTCTGCTGGGGTAGGGATGATTGCCCTTTTGGGAATTTGTATTCAGAACGGGGTGATTCTTATTACAGAATTCCATCAGAATGTCAAAGATGGGATGGATATAGACACCGCGATACTAAATGGAGTGAAATCCAGAACCAGACCTGTTATTATGACAGCACTCATGGCTTCCATCGGGCTTATGCCGGCGGCATTGTCTACAGGGATCGGATCAGAATCCCAGAAACCTCTGGCAATTGTCATTATCGGAGGACTGATTACTGCAACAGTGCTTACCCTGCTTATTTTCCCAATTATCTTCTGGATCTTCAACAGAACAAAAAAGCTCGGTAATATTTAAATTATCTTTCATTTATATTAGTCAGCAGCGCGGAAAACTTTGTTTTCCGCGCTGCTCCATTATTGAAATAAAATAGGATGAGTTTAAAATCCTAGCCCTACTGTAAAAGCTTTTACAGAATTAGGGTAATCAGAGACTGATGTAGCAGCTCCTGTTGTTGTATTAATGGTATAAATTTTTGTAGAGGAACCTACAGATGCCATTAAATATGCTTTTTGGCTCATACTTCCAATATCAAAACCATTAGTATTTGTAATATTAATTCCTAAAGAACCTGTTTCTACTAAAGTTCCATTGTTAGGAGGGTTTTGCTGATATAATTTATCCGTATTATGATCAATCACAAATAAGGTTGTTGAGGTAGCTCCGGCAAAGTTGTTGGTATAGGCAGCTGCGCTTATCATGGGAGTTCCCGGATTCAGTGTAAGATCTGCAGCAGCAATTGTTCCATCATTAGGATTGAGACGGAGATTTTGTCCTGTATTGCTTACTACTCTTATCCTGTCAACTGTTGGATTGAAGTCAAATCCGAAATCCGTGCCGGAAAGTAAGGTAGAAAATGGAGATGCTCCCACAGCAGTAGCGGCACCTGTGCCCAAATTGATAGTGTAGATTCTGCTTGAGCTTCCCAATGCATACAATTGTCCATTTACAGGACGGAAATCTATTCCTAAAATATTTTCACCGCTTTGTAACCCTGCTATTGTTTTGGAAACAGGCATCGGGCTGTTGGGATTGAAAATCTGAAGATTATTTGAATTGTCAATAGCATAGGCTACCGGTTCTGTAGGAATCGCCAGATCAATAATTGCCTGTTGAAGAGAACCTATTGAAGTTGCTTTTCCATTATTCAGATCCAGAATATGTAGTTTATCATTGAAAGCTAACAATGCAGTATTGTTATCAAATTTAATATCAAAAGAAGCTTGTCCGGTAAAAGTAGTTCCCAAGCTCCCTACCTCTATTAAACTACCATTATTGGGAGGATCTTGTTTATATAATTTTCCTAATGCCGGATCAATGTCATATAAAATAGTTGTAGTAGCACCTGCTTTACTGTTGGTATAAGCTAATCCTGTTATAGAGGGATTCCCTGTTCCATTAATATTAGAATCAGTAGCTGCAACAGCACCTGTTTCCGGATGCAGACGTAGATTTTGACCAGTATTGCTCACCAAACGGATTCTATCAACGGTAGGATTGAAATCAATAGAAACAATTGTTCCGGAAATCAAAGGAGCAAACGCTGTTGTGCTTACAGCTCTTGCTGAAGCATTGGTGGTATTGATTATATATAATTTACTGGCATTTGATACTGCATACAATTCTCCTGTGGCAGGTCTGAAATCTATACTTAACAATTTTTCTCCTGAAGGAACACCTGTTACAGTCGATTTTGAAGTGAAGGTTTTCGGATTGTTGGAATTAAAATAAACAAGTTCATTCATGGCTGTTATTCCATATACCATAAGATCCGGACCCTGAGGTATGTTCTCTGACATAGGGTTTTCATCTGAATTGTCACATGAAAATAGTGTTGCAATTGTAAATAAAGCCAAACACATGTGTAATAGTTTTCTCATAATATTAATTTTAGTTGTTATTATATCTACGAGAAAAAAAGCAAGATGGATTTAAGAATATAATGATTGTCTGAATATTTTTTTATCGCTTATTATATTCATAATTAGCTAGATAGTTTATATTTTTTCATAAAACGTTTCTAATGATTTTTTTCAATCCGGAAAAATGTGTAAATTTGCAGTCTCAATACGTTGAAATATAAGGTTTGTCCTTCACTGGATGAGAATATTGAAAGTTTTTTTAATAAAAAGTTTTTGGTATTTAAAAATTCATTATATTTGCACACCGAAAATTTGAAAAACAATAAATAAATAATTTTAAATCATGGCAAAGGAAACGTTTAATCGTAACAAACCACACTTGAACATTGGTACTATTGGTCACGTTGACCATGGTAAAACTACTCTTACAGCTGCTATTTCTGCTGTATTAGCTAGCAAAGGTCTTGCTGAGAAAAAAGACTTCTCTGCAATTGACTCTGCTCCAGAAGAAAAAGAAAGAGGTATTACTATCAATACTGCTCACATCGAATACGAAACTGAAAAAAGACATTATGCTCACGTTGACTGTCCAGGTCACGCCGACTATGTTAAGAACATGGTAACAGGTGCTGCTCAGATGGATGGAGCTATCGTAGTATGTGCTGCAACTGACGGTCCAATGCCTCAGACTAGAGAACATATCCTACTTTGCCGTCAGGTAAACGTACCTAGAATCGTTGTTTTCATGAACAAAGTTGACATGGTAGACGATCCTGAGTTGTTAGAGCTTGTTGAAATGGAACTTAGAGACTTATTGTCTACTTACGAATTTGACGGAGATAACTCTCCAGTAATTCAAGGTTCTGCTCTAGGTGCTCTTACAGCTGCTACTGCATCTCCTGCTAACACAGAAGATAAGTGGTTCAAAAGCGTAGAAGAATTAATGGATGCTGTTGATACTTGGATCGAGCAACCACCAAGAGATACTGATAAGCCATTCTTGATGCCAATCGAAGACGTATTCTCTATTACAGGTAGAGGTACTGTAGCAACTGGTAGAATCGAGGCTGGTGTTATCAACACTGGTGATCCAGTTGATATCGTAGGTATGGGTGATGAAAAATTAACTTCTACTATTACAGGAGTTGAGATGTTCAGAAAGATCCTAGATAGAGGTGAAGCTGGAGATAACGTAGGTCTATTGTTGAGAGGTATTGAAAAAACTGACATCAAGAGAGGTATGGTTATCGCTAAGAAAGATTCAGTTAAGCCACATAAGAAATTCAAAGCTTCTGTTTATATCCTTTCTAAAGAAGAAGGTGGACGTCACACTCCATTCCACAACAAGTACCGTCCTCAGTTCTACGTAAGAACTACTGACGTTACAGGTGAGATCTTCTTACCAGAAGGTGTAGAAATGGTAATGCCTGGTGATAACTTAGAGATCACTGTAGAATTGTTACAACCAATCGCTCTTAACGTAGGTCTTAGATTTGCGATCAGAGAAGGAGGTAGAACAGTTGGTTCAGGTCAGGTTACTGAAATCATAGACTAATCATCTTAAAAATATAAAAAGCTTCCGTAAGGAATTTCTTTACGGAGCTTTTAATCTACGGGCATCGTCCAATGGTAGGATACCGGTCTCCAAAACCGTTGATCAGGGTTCGAATCCTTGTGCCCGTGCAAATATAAATTATGAGTTCATTTGTCGATTTTTTAAAAGGTTCTTATAACGAATTCAGACATAAAGTTGAATGGCCAAAATGGGCTGACCTACAGTCTTCTACAATTGTAGTGACTATTGCGACAGTTATTCTGGCTTTATTTACCTTTGGAGTTGATGAATTGTTTTCAAAAGCAATCAGCAACATAATAGGAATGCTAATCAACTTGTTCAATTAATAATTAAGTATTTTCCATAATGAGCGAATTGAAATGGTATGTGCTGAAAGCTATCAGCGGACAGGAAAATAAAGTGAAAAACTATATTGAGACAGAAATCAAACGTCTAGGGTTTGAGCAGTACGTTACTCAAGTGGTTATTCCTATGGAAAAGGTGATCCAGATTAGAAACGGTAAAAAAGTTCCTAAAGAGAGACCTTACTATCCTGGCTACTTGATGATTGAAGCTGACCTGATGGGAGAGATTCCTCACGCTATTAAGAATATTCCTGGAGTTATTTCTTTCTTAAGTTTGACAAAAGGTGGTGATCCTGTTCCAATGAGAAAATCAGAGGTTAACAGAATGCTTGGAAGAATGGATGAGCTTTCAGAATTTGCAAGCGATGTTGAGATTCCTTATGTAGTAGGTGAAAACGTTAAAGTGATCGATGGTCCTTTCAACGGATTCAATGGTACAGTTGAGAAGATTCTTGAAGACAAAAAGAAAATTGAAGTTTCTGTATTGATCTTCGGTAGAAAAACTCCAATGGAATTAAGCTACATGCAAGTAGAAAAAGTATAATAATTACTTATAAAATATAAAAAAGACTGCTATTAAGCAGTCTTTTTGCTTTACACCATTTCTGTTAATTTAGAAGGGTATAGATTAACGATTATGAAGAAATATATTTTTGTGTAATTTTTCATAATTATTTTTCTCCTATTCTTTAATTCTCAATTTCTGTTAGTTACGCCTGCAAAGAGCTTTCCTTTAATTTAATAATCACCATATAGGGAATAGATTTGTTTTTGCAGATCGAAGTCCTTTCCTTATGCTTAATTCACTTTCAGATGGCATACTTCTTGCAACAACATGGTAACTAATCCAAAAATTTTATATTTTTTTATTTTATACACTGCTTGCAGTTGTATGGAGCATTTATGCTTTTAATAAAAAAGTAAAACCTGAACTAGTAAAACACAAGTCTTATATAAACACATAACCCAATGACAAAAATTATTTCGATGATCATTCTAGTGAGTGTATCAATGCTCACGAGTGCGCAGGTTGGTATCAATACTGCTACACCGGAAAAGGAACTTACCGTGAACGGTACAATGAAGACATCAGGAATTGTTTTCAAGCAGCCCATGGAGAAACTGAAAGCGGACGAGAATTACACTTTCATTATTAAATCTCCGGCTCCGGAAAACAAAATTACAGCGTACAATGATTCTTTTGTACCTAATTCACCGGCTCCAATTAATCTTATTCAGTTTAAAATTACCTGCGACCCTTCAGACAAGGATTGGGTAAATCAGTTTGACACAAAGATTAATTCCAACAAGTTTTTGGTCGTGATCTCTTCGTTTGGATTTACACAGCCTACAAGAACTTATACAGCAGACTGGGTGACCCCAATGCCTCAGATTTTTGCGTATTCTTCAGGAGGAACATGGAAGCTTAAGGCAGATTACCAGGGATTTGCTCCTGATAACTCTTTTCCAACAGGAGTCTGGACACTAAACTTATTGGTATTTGACAGATCATATGCCAAAGATTTTACTACTACACAAAACCTTAATGCTTCAACTACGGGTGCTGCAGCAGCTCCTTTAATTCAATAAAACATAAACTATATGAAAAAAATTATTGCGATACTCTTTACGGGTTTTGCCGCTTTAAGCATGTATGCCCAAGTAGGAATCAATACTAAAACACCTAAAGGTACCCTGGATGTTGAAGGAGAAACATTGGTAGAATCCTATTTAATAGATACTGAAAATACAAAGGCAAGTGGAAATTATCTTCTTCTTACCCGTTCAAAAGATACTTCACCGGTAGGTAAGGTGAAGCTGTTGGATATAACGCTCCGTAATGTAGCACCTGTAAATATGTATAATGTTGTATTGAAAAATGTAAGACAAGATGAAGTGGTAAACCTCAATACAGGATTAGATGCGGGTAAATATGTTGTGGCTATTACAGGTGCTGTTTTTACTGGAGCGGTTTCAGCAGCGAATACCACCACCAATCCCAAATCATATGGTTCTTATGCAACTGAAATTACTCAGGTAACCAGCGGTGGTATAAAATATCATGCTATTAATTTGGCTTTTAAAGGAGCAGGAACTGTTTCTTCCCAAAATGGTACCTGGACACTTACCTTAAATGTCTTTGAAAAATCATTGGTTAAAGACTGGGGAACTTTCAATGGTTCTGTTTCAGCATCTGCTTCACCTGCTTATTCAGGAGTTTCAAACACTACACCTCTAGGACTTCAATAAAAATACTATGAAAAGAAAAATTTATATCACAATAATCATGTGTCTGGGGATATTTTTGAATGCCCAGAAAGGAAAAGTAGGAGTGAATACAGCAAACCCTACGGAAACACTTGATGTTAACGGAAAAACATATACGAATTCTCTATATCTAAGAAATCCGGGAGAACCTACCATGACGGGAGGTAGCTTTTTAGCAACTTCACAAAATGGTTTGCAATTGTATGATCCTTCTTTGGAAAGCAGCGGACTTTTCAATTACCTTAAGCTTACTCTTACAGGAGTATCGGGAACAGGAATTGCGGATTATGATACCAAAATTGATGCAAACAATTTTTTGGTTATCCTTCACAATTACTCATTCAAACTGAATGATGGAACTACCAACGTAATGCTTGATTATGGGGACAATGGTGTGAATGATAACAAACAGGGATCACCAGATGTTGTTGCTTTCAAAAGTAACGGGACATGGCATGTAAGAGCAAGATTTACAGACAGCAGAATTCTTGCAGTGAGTTCATCCACTCCATCCAGAACTTATAACAACTTTACGGTTGATCTTTATCTGATGGCCTATAGAAGACTGATAGAAAAACAGAATATCAGCGACATCAATGCTGACCTGGGAGGAAATGATGGTTCTACCCAGACGATTAACAAACCCGCAGGTTTTTAATTAATATTTCCTTTTAAAAATATATGAAACGGTCATTGGGATTCCCTGACCGTTTTTGTTTTGGTGATGGTCATGATTTATTTTTTTTTCTTTAAAACTTTTTAAAAATCAGCAATTTCCGTTTGCTATTTCAAAAATATTTTATACTTTTGCAGTCCAAAAAGTAGGTTTATCATAAGTGAGTAGGATAACCTGCTGAATAATAAATGCTTCCAAACTCATTAATTATTCAAATTTAAAAAACAAACAATGGCTAAGAAAGTCTTTAAAATGGTAAAGCTTCAGGTGAAAGGTGGCGCAGCTAACCCTTCTCCACCAGTAGGTCCAGCATTGGGTTCTGCAGGTGTGAACATCATGGAGTTTTGTAAGCAATTTAACGGAAGAACCCAAGATAAGCCAGGGCAAGTTTTACCTGTAGTAATTACAGTATACGAAGACAAATCTTTTGAATTCGTTATTAAAACTCCACCTGCAGCAATCCAGTTAATGGATGCAGCTAAAATCAAGGGAGGTTCTGGTGAACCAAACAGAAACAAAGTAGGTTCTGTAACTTGGGAACAAGTAAAGAAAATCGCTGAAGATAAAATGGCGGATCTTAACTGTTTTACATTGGACTCTGCTCTTTCTATGGTTGCAGGTACTGCTAGATCTATGGGATTAAGAGTAACAGGAACTAAACCAACTAACGCTTAAAACCTAAAGAAATGGCAAAATTAACTAAAAAGCAAAAGGAAGCTTTAAGCAAAGTAGAAAAAGGAAGAATCTATAACCTTGAAGAAGGTTCAGCTCTTGTAAAAGAAGTGAACACTACAAAGTTTGATGCTTCAGTAGATATCGCTGTAAGATTAGGTGTAGACCCAAGAAAAGCAAACCAAATGGTAAGAGGTGTTGTATCTCTTCCTCACGGTACTGGTAAAGATGTTAAAGTATTAGCTCTTGTAACTCCAGATAAAGAAGCAGAAGCTAAAGCTGCTGGTGCTGACTATGTAGGTCTAGACGAATATTTACAAAAAATCAAAGACGGTTGGACAGATGTTGACGTTATCGTTACTATGCCAGCTGTAATGGGTAAATTAGGTCCATTAGGTAGAGTATTAGGTCCAAGAGGTTTAATGCCAAACCCTAAATCAGGAACTGTAACAATGGAAATTGGTAAAGCAGTAACTGAAGTAAAAGCAGGTAAAATTGATTTCAAAGTAGACAAGTATGGTATCATCCACGCTGGTATTGGTAAAGTATCTTTCGATGCTGCCAAGATCAAAGAAAATGCGCAGGAATTGATCTCTACATTGATCAAAATGAAGCCAACTGCTGCTAAAGGAACTTATGTAAAAAGCATTTATTTGTCTTCTACAATGAGCCCTGGTATTGCAATTGATACAAAATCTGTTAACTAATATTTAATCCTAAGACAATGACAAAAGACCAAAAAGTTGTAGCAATACAAGAGATCAAAGACTTGCTTCAGGATGCAAAAGTAGTATACGTAGCAGATCTAAATGGTTTGAACGCTGCTAAATCTTCAGATTTCAGAAGACAGGCTTTCAAGCAAAATATCAAAGTAAAAGTAGTAAAAAATACACTTTTACAAAAAGCAATGGAGCAAATTGAAGGAGTAGACTACTCTGAAATGTTTGAAACTTTCAAAGGTAACTCTGCTTTAATGATTGCTGAGACAGCTAACGCTCCTGCAAAATTAATCAAAGATTTTAGAAAGAAAGACGAGAAGCCGGCTTTGAAGTCTGCTTTTGTTCAAGAAACTTTCTATGTTGGTGACAACAACCTTGATACTCTAGTAAGCATCAAGTCTAGAGAAGAAATGATCGGTGAAATCATCGGATTACTTCAGTCTCCAATCCAAAGAGTTGTTTCTGCTCTTCAAAACAAATCTGAAACTGTAGAAGCTCAAGCTGAAGAAGCTGCTGCTCCTGTGGTAGAAGAAACTCCTGCTGCTGAAGCTCCAGAAGCTCCTGCTGCAGAAAGCACTGACGAAACGCCAGCTGCTGAATAATTACTCTCAAAAAATTAAATAAATAATCAACAAAAACATTACAACAATGTCAGATTTAAAAAATTTAGCTGAAACGCTAGTAAACCTAACTGTAAAAGACGTAAACGAATTAGCTGCTATCCTTAAGGATGAGTACGGAATTGAGCCAGCTGCTGCTGCTGTAGTTGTTGCTGCAGGTGGTGCAGGTGAAGCTGCTGAAGAAAAGACTGAATTCGACGTAATTCTTAAGTCTGCAGGTGCTTCTAAATTAGCTATCGTTAAATTAGTAAAAGATTTAACTGGTGCTGGTCTTAAAGAAGCTAAAGATATCGTAGATGGTGCTCCTGCTCCAATCAAGCAAGGTGTTTCTAAAGACGAAGCTGAAGCTCTTAAGAAGCAATTAGAAGAAGCTGGTGCTGAAGTAGAATTGAAATAATTTCAATTTTATTATAAATATAGAAGCCCGGGCATTTGCCCGGGCTTTTTTTGTATGTAAGTCTTTGTAAATTCATGTCTTATTTCATAATTGTATTTTAATATTGTTGACTCTTGTTTGTATATATTTTATTATGATTGGTTATTTTTCAAAAATTAACATAATATTTTACGTTAATTTAGTGATTTGTTTATTTTGTGTGAATTTTTATTAATAAAACATTGTTTTGGTTGAAAAAATATTATATTTGTATCGAAAAAAACACAACATAATTGGATAGAAATTACTTTCTTTCCTACGGCCATAAGATTACTCTTTTGTTGCTTTTGGCGGCTGTAGGAAAAATAAACGCTAAGTTTATATCTGTTAAGATGATAAAACCTGAGTTATCATACCGTACAGATATTACTAACTACCTGCAGCCCTGCTTAGCTGATGTTTCAATTCATTTGTGTGCTGAAACAGAAAATCAATTGGCAGCTACCGGTAAATTGCCTGTCTATCAAAAGGAAGCTTATGTATTCTATGACAAAGATTTCCAATATAATCTTTGTTTCTTTAAAAACACCCATCTTCATATATCTTTCCCCGGCAACATAAAACTTATAACCATATCAAATACATGGAGTCATTCATACCGGAACTATAAAGAGAATATTTTTCTGGCATTTAAAGAAGTTAAAAAGTTCTACAGTAATTCCATTAAACTTGTAGACGGTTTTAAGTTTATCATAAAAATTCCTGATAAACCAATCCATTCCCTTATCTGATACTATTTCTTACAATTTTAACGCTTTCTTGCAGTACAATCTGTCATTTCATTTAGTATTTAAATGAGAACGCCCGAAAATTGCCCTTTCAAAAAAACACATACACATAAAAAACAGCAAACATCATTACAAATGAAAAACAAATTATTAACCATCGCTCTTTTATCAGTTGGCTTGTCCACATTCGCTCAGGTAGGGATTAATACCAATCAAGCTCAGGCAACCTTTGATATCGTAGGATCACCTTCCAATACCAGTAAGTTTGACGGCGTTATTGCTCCAAGGCTTACAGGGGTACAATTAAAAGCTAAAAATTATACGACAGCTCAAACAGGAGCCATAGTATATGTTTCATCAGCCGAAACAGCACCTACAGGACAAACTGTAGATGTCGTTTCTCCAGGTTACTATTATTTTGACGGTGCCAAATGGAATAGCTTAAGCGGAAGCTGGCGAACAGTAGGAAATACCGGAACAACAGCAGCAACAGCAGCCTTAGGAACAGACATTGGGAGTGGAAATTACTTAGGAACAAATGACGGTCAGAACTTAGTTTTGGCTACCCAGAAAAATGTAAAAGGAATTTTGGATATAAACGGAACTCTACAGGGAGGTAATTCTAATTCTGCCACAGGCCCTTATGCCTCAGTTACTTGGGGTTCAAATAACACCCTTACAAACAGTACCTCTTCAAATGTGGCGCTGGGAAAAGACAATATAGTCTCTGCACAGGGGAATTTTCCGGCTGTAGCCATTGGATTAAGCAATACAGCGAATAATGGTGCTAAAGTAATAGGGAATAATAACAGCGCAACAGGAGCCAATAATTTAGTCTTTGGAAATCTGAATACAGTAACGGGATTGACGGGGCTGACTGTTGGGAATAATCATACAAATAATGGCGGAATTGCCATTGGGAGCGGAAACACAACATCAACAAACAATGTAGCTGTTGGTTCTGCCAATACAGCAAGCGGTACAGAAGCTTTTGCGATAGGATTTTCAGGACAGGCAGCTGCGGGACAAATGGTTTATGCCAACAAAGTACACGTTTTCTTCAATAAAGGAAATGGAACAGATACCATACTAGGAATCAATATGACTCCTACTGCAGCAACTTCTACAGGTGCTGCGATTCAGATGAAGGGAATTGCTTCCAGTGCTAATGCTACGTGTACTACGGCTGAAGAAGGCGCAATCCGTTATAATACAACGGCTAAAGTACATGAAGGCTGTAATGGTAGCAATTGGAAAGCCCTTTACAATTAATAAAAAAACACAAACCTTAAAAAAATAAAAAATGACCAGAAAATTATTCGAAAAGCTAGCTGCGATGCTCATGACATTGATGATGTCGGCAGTACTGTTTGCGCAGCAGGGCTATGAACCAATCCGAGGAATGGGTGTAGAGGCAAAGCCTGTCAACAATTCAGGGATTTGTCTTGCGTGCTATAACGGAAGTATGAATCCTGTAGTAGATGCCAGTCTTGATAACAGTGTAAGTATGGGAAATTTCGCTTCTCTGTTAAGTGGAAACGGAATATCTGTAAAAAATAAAAATACAACATATCCTGCGGGATATATTACCGGATTCAATGTAGACCTGGGAACAAGTTTTATTACGGTGGATCTTTTGAGCTCTTTGAGGATCAGTACCTATAAAAATGGAGTTCTTCAGGAAACAACCACCAGCAGTACTCTTTTGTCGGTACCTGCATTCGGGGGAAGCAAAAACAGAATATTCCTGCACTTCAAGACTTCAAAAGAATTTGATGAAGTGAGGTTATACCAAACCAATGTTCTTTCTGTATTCAGCGCAATGAATGTATATTATGCATTTGCATTTGACCCTGCAAAAGTGCCAACGGATAATAATGGTATTTGCGATGACATTATTGCCGGAAGTGGTGTTGATGGAAATGTATCCGGAAGCAGCAGTTTCCTGGCTCCGCTTTCTTATGTTCAGAATAAAGAAAGAATTGGAGATGGATATAAAAACTCTTATGGATCAATCGTATTGCCGATAGGGTTGCTAGGATCTTATTCAGTGGGAGTTCTCGATAAAAATCAGGTATATCCTGCAGGGAACAGAACCGGTTTTGTAATAGAGCCTGATGATCAGGGAAAACTCCTAAGTGCTGAGTTTTTAAAAAATATTACCATAGAAACGTATCTTTTCGGTCAGCTTCAGGATTCAAAACAACTGTCTGACGGAGGAGGCCTGATTAATATTAAAGTGTTGGGGTATGGTTCAGGAAAACAGAAAGTTACATTAACCAGTACTAAACCTTTCAATGAAGTAAGATTGAAAATTACCCAAACACTAGGGTTTAATTTAGGAGCGATGAAAGTATATTATGCTTTTGAAGAACCTGTTTCCTGTGATTGTGATGATAAAATCCAGACAAGCGGTTCTGCTGTACCTGGGAATTTGGTTACAGGTGCTGCATGGACATCAGGTCCGGGATTCCTTGGTCTTATTTTAGCTAAAATGATCAATCCGGAAGCGATTGTAGATAATAATCCATCCAATTATGCAACAGCTACTGTTCCGGCAGCGTCTATATTCAGTCTTTTCTCTGCATTTGCAACAGTAAGCAGTAATTCAATACTTCCTGTCAATACAATGGCTGGATTTACGGTAGAAAAAGCAGGAAATCTTCTTGGAGTAAGTGTTCTGGAAAATATCACCGTGACATTGTATAACGGAAATACTTTGACTGATACCTTTACAAGTTCGGGAAGCCTTATCAGCGGGAACTTCTTCACTACCAACTCAAATAAATTCTATGTTGGAGGAAAGGCTACAAAACCTTTCAACCGTATCAAGATTACGTTCAATAGCGGAACAGCGATTCGTATTCCTCAAAATTATTATATCTACAATGCTTTTGCGAGCAGAGATGATGATAATGATGGTGTTCCGAACTGCTTTGATCAGTGCCAGGGAGGAGATGACAGCATAGATAATAACGGAAACGGAATTCCTGATTGTGCAGAAGGCTGTACGGCAGTAAATGACAAATCTCCTGCACTGGATACAGATGGAGATGGTATTGTAGATGCCTGTGATTTGGATTCTGATAATGACGGAATTCCGGATGCGGTAGAGGATTTTGATAACAATGGTAAGTTTCAGGATGATGATAACGAAGGAGATATCCTTTTGACACCAGTATTAGGAGATTCTGTTCCTAATTATCTTGATCTGGATTCCGATAATGATGGTATCTTAGATTTATTTGAATCTGGAATTCCAACATCTGTAATCAATCAGATCGATGCAGATCGAAACGGCGTTATTGATGCGAATGTTCCGGTAGGTAAAAACGGAATTGCTGATATTCTGGAAACGTCACCTGATTCAGGCGTACTGAAATATCCAATCAAAAATACAGATGGTGATGATAAACCGGACTTCCTGGATATTACGTCCAATGGTTCAGATCCGGACCTTTATCAGATCGGAAAAGCAAACCTTGATACGTTAGGAGGAGGATTTATCTCTACGATCAACGACAAAGATAAAGACGGAATTCAGGCTGTGGTAGATACAGATCTTGTGAAAAGAGGATCTCCGGGCTCACCACTTTCACCTTATGCTTCGTTTCTGAAAAATGCGTCCAACACCGCTGCTAAGATCACTACTGCTGAAATCACTGAAGCTGCCAATGATGTGAAAGTATATCCAAACCCTGTAAAAGCAGGAGAAACCCTTAGCATTACATCAGTGGAAGAAGGAACGTATACTTTATTCTCAGCACAGGGTCAGGTTGTTAAGACAGGTAAATTCAATGCCGGTACTGGTATTGATACCTATTCACTTCCAACAGGGCTGTATATGATAAAAATAGAAACTAAATCGAAAATAAAATCTTATAAGGTTATTGTGAAATAATCATAAGATTAGCTTGTGTTGTGGAGGGACTGCTCATTTTGGGCAGTCTCTCTTATTTTAAGAGTCTCAAAATGAGAGGATTTATTTGTTATTGTGGATAACTTTTTGTATCTTTGCCCCTCTTTTGGCGCGAAAAATTGTTTGTAAATTTATAAAATACTGAAAATCAAATCTTTCATTGTGTAAAACATGAAGGGGATTTCGTGTGTATAGATATTGCGGTAATATAGCCTCAAAAGTAATAAAAATATTTTGCATTACGCTGTGAAAAGATATACCAGTGTTGCAGTTAGAAAGAGCCAAGTACAGCGTTAAAAGAGTTCTAAGGTCCTTCGTGAGCGCCAAAAACACTTTTACCTTTTGCTTTTACCTTGTTTCTTGTTCTTTTCTGATATTTTTTAATGAATCAAAATATTTTTTAACCCTTTCTTAAAAGTTTTATGAGTAAAACAAAATCAACAACTCAAGGAAATCCGAGAATTAATTTCTCATCAGCGAAAGGAAAAATTATCACTCCAGACTTTTTGGATATCCAAATTGAGTCTTTCAGAGAATTTTTCCAGCTTGATACACTTCCTGAAGCCAGAAAGACAGAAGCTCTTTACAAGACTTTCCAAGAGAATTTCCCAATTACGGATTCAAGAAACCAATTCGTATTAGAATTCTTAGACTATCTGGTAGATTCTCCACGTTATTCAATTGATGAGTGTGTGGAAAGAGGACTTACTTATTCAGTTCCTCTAAAAGCTAGACTTAAATTGTATTGTACTGACCCGGAACACGAAGATTTCCAAACTGTGGTTCAGGATGTATATTTAGGTCCGGTTCCTTATATGACGCCAAGTGGGTCTTTCATCATCAATGGTGCTGAAAGAGTTATCGTTACGCAGCTTCACCGTTCACCTGGTGTATTCTTCGGACAGACTTACCACGCGAACGGGACCAAACTTTACTATTCAAGAATTATCCCTTTCAAAGGATCTTGGATGGAATTTACAACAGATATCAACAGCGTAATGTACGCGTATATCGACCGTAAGAAAAAATTACCATTAACAACTTTATTAAGAGCTATCGGATACGAATCTGATAAAGATATCCTTCAAATCTTCGACCTTGCTGAAGAAGTGAAAGTTTCTAAAGCTGCCCTTAAAAAAGTGGAAGGGAGAACATTGGCTGCGAGAGTATTGAACACTTGGTTCGAAGATTTCGTAGACGAAGATACAGGTGAAGTAGTTTCTATCGAAAGAAACGAGATCATCTTGGATAGAGAAACAATCCTTGAAAAAGAACACTTAGATCTTATCCTGGATGCTGGAGTGAAATCTATCTTGATTCACAAAGAAAACAGCAATGAATTCTCAATCATTCAGAATACATTACAAAAAGACCCTACTAACTCTGAAAAAGAAGCGGTAGAGTATATTTATCGTCAGTTAAGAAACGCAGATCCACCAGATGAGGAAACGGCAAGAGGAATCATTGAAAAATTATTCTTCTCTGAGCAGAGATACTCTTTAGGTGAAGTAGGACGTTACAGACTAAACAAAAAGTTAAGTCTAAACATCCCAACTACAACTGAAGTTCTTACAAAGGAAGATATCATTGCAATCGTAAGACACTTAATTGAGTTAGTAAACTCAAAAACGGATGTGGATGATATTGACCACTTATCAAACAGAAGAATTAAAACTGTTGGTGAGCAATTGGCAGGACAATTCGGTGTAGGTCTTTCAAGAATTGCAAGAACAATCAAGGAAAGAATGAACGTTAGAGATAATGAAATCTTTACTCCGCTTGATCTTGTAAATGCTAAGACATTAACATCTGTAATCAACTCATTCTTCGGTACCAACCAGCTATCTCAGTTCATGGACCAAACCAACCCTCTATCAGAGATCACTCACAAGAGAAGATTATCTGCACTAGGGCCTGGTGGTTTATCAAGAGAAAGAGCAGGTTTCGAGGTTCGTGACGTTCACCATACTCACTACGGAAGAATTTGTCCGATTGAAACTCCGGAAGGACCAAACATCGGTTTGATTTCATCTCTAGGGATCTATGCTAAAATCAACAACCTAGGTTTCATTGAAACTCCATATAGAAAAGTAGACGGTGGTAAGATTGATCTTAACGCTGATCCTATCTATCTAAATGCAGAAGACGAAGAAGACAAGGTAATTGCTCAGGCAAACGTTGAATTGAGCGATAACGGTGATTTCTTAACAGACAGAATTATTGCAAGATTAGATGGTGACTACCCGGTAGTTGAACCAGCTCAGGTGAACCTTATCGATGTAGCACCAAACCAGATTTCTGGTATTTCTGCTTCATTAATTCCATTCTTGGAACATGATGATGCGAACCGTGCATTGATGGGATCTAACATGATGCGTCAGGCCGTTCCTCTATTGAAGCCACAGGCTCCAATCGTGGGTACAGGGCTTGAGCAACAAGTTGCAAGAGATTCAAGAATCTTAATTAATGCTGAAGGTACAGGTACTGTAGAGTATGTAGATGCTGACAAGATTACCATCAAATACGAAAGAAGCGAAGACGAAGATTTAGTACAATTTGAGTCTGCTACTAAAACATACAAACTGACTAAGTTCAGAAAAACTAACCAGAGTACAACCATTACCCTAAGACCAAACGTAAGAGTAGGTGATGTAGTGGAGAAAGGACAGGTACTTTGCGACGGTTATGCTACTGAAAAAGGAGAATTAGCTCTTGGTAGAAACTTAGTGGTAGCGTTCATGCCTTGGAAAGGATACAACTTTGAGGATGCAATCGTAATCAACGAAAAAGTTGTACGTGAAGACTGGTTTACTTCAATCCACGTAGATGAGTACTCTCTTGAAGTTCGTGATACCAAACTAGGTATGGAAGAGCTTACAGCAGATATTCCAAACGTATCTGAAGAAGCTACTAAAGATCTTGACGAGAACGGTATGATCAGAATCGGTGCTGAAGTGAAGCCTGGAGATATCATGATTGGTAAAATTACTCCAAAAGGTGAATCTGACCCGACTCCTGAAGAAAAACTTCTTAGAGCAATTTTCGGTGATAAAGCTGGTGATGTGAAGGATGCTTCATTGAAAGCTGACTCTTCATTAAGAGGAGTTGTTATCAACAAGAAATTGTTCTCTAGAAACATTAAAGACAAAAAGAAAAGAACTGAAGAAAAACTTAGACTTGAAGAAATTGAAAACACTTACAAGGCTAAATTTGACGAGTTGAGAAATACTTTAATTGAAAAATTAAATACACTGGTAAGCGGTAAAACTTCTCAAGGGGTACAAAATGACCTTGACGAAGAAATCATCGGTAAAGGTGTGAAATTTACTCACAAGTTATTAACTTCAGTTGAAGATTATGTAAATGTTAGCGGTGCAGACTGGACAGTTGACGCTGACAAGAATGAATTGATCAAACAATTAATTCACAATTACAAAATCAAATATAACGACATCCAGGGAGTTAAAAACCGTGAGAAATTTGCAATTTCAATCGGAGATGAGCTTCCGGCAGGGATCATGAAGTTGGCTAAAGTTTACATCGCTAAGAAACGTAAACTGAATGTAGGAGATAAGATGGCAGGACGTCACGGTAACAAAGGTATCGTTTCAAGAATCGTTCGTGAAGAAGATATGCCATTCCTGGAAGATGGAACACCAGTAGATATCGTATTGAATCCACTAGGGGTACCTTCTCGTATGAACATCGGTCAGATCTACGAAACCGTTCTTGGATGGGCTGGTAGAAAATTAGGATTGAAGTTCGCTACGCCAATCTTCGATGGAGCAAGTCTTGATCAGATTACTGAATATACTGAGAAAGCAGGTCTTCCTAAATTCGGTCACACTCACCTTTATGATGGTGGTACCGGAGAAAGATTTACTCAGGCTGCGACAGTAGGTATCATTTACATGTTGAAACTAGGACACATGGTAGATGATAAGATGCACGCACGTTCTATTGGTCCTTACTCATTGATTACTCAGCAGCCGTTAGGAGGTAAAGCTCAGTTCGGAGGTCAGAGATTCGGAGAGATGGAGGTTTGGGCACTTGAAGCATTCGGTGCATCTAACATCCTGAGAGAGATCCTTACTGTGAAGTCGGATGACGTGATTGGTAGAGCAAAAACTTATGAAGCAATTGCGAAAGGTGAATCTATGCCTGAACCAGGTATTCCAGAATCATTCAACGTATTACTTCACGAGTTACAAGGTCTTGGATTAGACGTAAGATTGGAGGAGTAAGATATCAGATGTCAGACACAAGATGTCAGACTATGGCACTCTAAAAATTTTATAATCCTTGAATTTGGAATGATGATTTCGTCTGAAATCTGAAATCTGAAATCTAAAATCTAAAAAAAATTATGTCAAATAAAAATAAATCAAGTAGATTTAATAAAATAACCATCGGTTTAGCTTCACCAGAGTCTATTTTGCAAGACTCAAGAGGAGAGGTTTTAAAGCCGGAAACTATTAACTACAGAACTCACAAGCCTGAAAGAGACGGGCTATTCTGTGAGAAAATCTTTGGTCCTGTAAAGGATTACGAATGTGCTTGTGGTAAATACAAGAGAATTCGTTACAAAGGGATTGTGTGTGACCGTTGTGGAGTAGAAGTTACTGAGAAAAAAGTAAGAAGAGAGAGAATCGGGCACATCAACCTTGTAGTTCCAATTGCACACATCTGGTATTTCCGTTCATTACCAAACAAAATCGGATACCTTTTAGGAATTCCTTCTAAGAAATTAGACATGATCATCTACTACGAAAGATATGTAGTGATTCAGCAGGGTATTGCTAAAAAATTAGACGGTTCTGATTTTGAAAATATGGAATTCCTTACAGAAGAAGAGTACCTTGATATCATGGAAACTCTTCCTGTAGAAAACCAGTATCTTGATGATTCTGATCCAAACAAATTCATCGCCAGAATGGGTGCTGAAGCTGTTGAAGATCTATTAAAAAGAATTGATCTTGATGCATTGTCTTTCGACTTGAGACACAAAGCTCACAACGAAGGTTCAAAACAAAGAAGAACTGAAGCGCTGAAAAGATTGAACGTTGTAGAAGCATTAAGAGGTGCTAATACAAGAATGATCAACAGACCAGAGTGGATGATCATGCGTGTACTTCCTGTTATCCCACCAGAATTAAGACCATTAGTTCCATTGGATGGAGGACGTTTCGCAACTTCTGACTTGAATGACCTTTATAGAAGAGTTATTATCAGAAATAACCGTTTGAAAAGATTATTGGAGATCAAAGCTCCTGAAGTAATCTTGAGAAACGAGAAGCGTATGCTTCAGGAATCAGTAGATTCATTATTCGATAACACAAGAAAATCTTCTGCAGTAAAATCTGAATCAAACAGACCATTGAAATCACTTTCTGATTCATTGAAAGGTAAGCAAGGTCGTTTCCGTCAGAACCTACTAGGGAAAAGGGTTGACTACTCTGCGCGTTCGGTAATTGTTGTAGGTCCAAACTTACAGCTTCACGAATGTGGTATTCCTAAAGATATGGCAGCTGAACTTTACAAACCATTCATCATTAGAAAACTAATTGAAAGAGGTATTGTAAAAACAGTAAAATCTGCAAAGAGAATTATCGACAGAAAAGAACCAGTAGTTTATGATATCCTTGAAAACGTGATGAAAGGTCACCCTGTTCTATTGAACAGAGCACCTACTCTTCACAGATTGGGTATTCAGGCTTTCCAACCTAAGATGATCGAAGGTAAAGCAATCCAGCTACACCCGTTAGTAACTACGGCCTTCAATGCCGATTTCGATGGTGACCAGATGGCAGTACACTTGCCGTTAGGACCAGAAGCGATCCTTGAAGCTCAGTTATTGATGTTAGGTTCTCAAAACATCTTGAACCCTGCAAACGGTTCTCCAATTACAGTACCATCTCAGGACATGGTTCTTGGTCTTTATTTCATGACTAAAGAATTAAGCTCTACTGAGACGATGAAAGTAAAAGGAGAAGGTCTTGCATTCTATTCTCCTGAAGAAGCGGAAATCGCTTATGCTGAAGGTAGAGTATCTTTAAATGCTAAAGTAAGATGTAGACTGCCTATCAAAGAAGATGGTGAAATCGTTACAAGATTGATCGAAACTTCTGTAGGTAGAATCCTATTCAACCAGATTGTACCTAAGCAGGTAGGATATATCAATGAACTTCTTACGAAGAAATCATTGAGAAACGTTATCGGTAAGATTCTTGCTGATACAGATTTCCCTACAACTGTGAAGTTCCTGGATGCAATGAAAGACTTAGGGTATTCAAATGCATTCAAAGGAGGTCTTTCTTTCTCACTAGGGGATATTGTAGTTCCTGTTGAGAAAAAGCAGATGATTGCTACTTCTATTGAAACTGTAGACGAAATTAGAGCTAACTATAACATGGGTCTAATTACAGATACAGAACGTTATAACCAGGTAATCGACGTTTGGACAAATACCAACGCTGGATTAACTGAAATGATCATGAGCAGAATGAAAGTTGACCAAGGTGGATTTAACTCTGTATACATGATGCTTGACTCTGGAGCGAGGGGTTCTAAAGAACAGATCCGTCAGTTATCAGGGATGAGAGGTTTGATGGCAAAACCGCAGAAAGCCGGATCTACCGGAGCGGAGATCATCGAAAACCCGATCCTTGCAAACTTTAAGGAAGGTCTTTCGATTCTAGAGTACTTTATCTCTACCCACGGTGCTCGTAAGGGTCTTGCGGATACCGCTCTTAAGACAGCCGATGCTGGTTACTTAACGAGAAGATTGGTAGACGTTGCACAGGATGTTATCGTTACAGAAGATGACTGTGGAACGCTGAGAGGTACAGAAGTTACTGCACTTAAGAAAAATGACGAGATCGTTGAAAGAATCTCTGAAAGAATCTTAGGTAGAGTATCCCTTCATAATATCTATGATCCGGAATCTGACGAGCTTATTGCGAGTGCAGATCAGGTAATCATCGAAGAATTAGCTAAGAGAATTGAAGAAGCAGGATTAGAAGCTGTTGAAGTTCGTTCACCATTAACTTGTGAAGCTAAGAAAGGTATCTGTGCAAAATGTTATGGTAGAAACCTGGCAACAGGTAAAGTAATTCACATGGGTGAAGCGGTAGGTGTAATTGCAGCACAGTCAATTGGGGAACCAGGTACTCAGCTTACGTTGAGAACTTTCCACCAAGGGGGTACTGCCGGAAACGTATCAGAAAACCCATCTATTGTTGCAAGAAGAGATGGTATCGTTGAAATGGACGAAGTAAGAACAATTACTTCTGAAGATGAAAACGGTAATACAGCTGAGGTTGTAGTTTCTCGTTCAACAGAATTCAGATTAGTTGCTGATAATGAGTCAAGAACTCCATTAATGGTAGCTAACGTACCTTACGGATCTATATTATCTGTGAAACCAGGTGATAAAGTGAAGAAAGGAGATACAATCTGTAGATGGGATCCATATAACGCGGTTATCATTGCTGAAACTTCAGGTAAGGTAGAATACGAGGATATCATCCAGGGTATTTCATTCCAGCTTGAAATTGACGAACAAACAGGATTTGAAGAGAAAGTAATCTCTGAATCTAGAAATAAGAAAGCCGTACCTACCTTGAAAGTGGTAGACTCTAAAGGTATTGAGCAAAAAGCTTACAACTTACCGGTAGGAGCCCACTTAATGGTTAACGATGGTGAAAAAATTAAGGCGGGTAAAGTCTTAATCAAGATCCCAAGAAAATCTGCAAAAGCAGGGGATATCACCGGAGGTCTTCCGAGAGTTACCGAATTATTCGAAGCAAGAAACCCTTCAAACCCAGCGGTTGTTACTGAAATCGACGGGGTAGTTTCTTACGGAAAAATCAAGAGAGGTAACCGTGAACTTATTGTTGAGGCTAAAACTGGAGAAAGAAAAATCTATTTGGTAAAACTTTCTAACCAGATTCTTGTTCAGGAGAATGACTTCGTAAGAGCAGGTTCTCCACTTTCTGACGGTTCTATTACACCAGAAGATATCTTAAGAATTAAAGGTCCAACTGCCGTTCAGGAATACTTAGTAAACGAAATTCAGGAAGTTTACCGTCTACAGGGGGTAAAAATCGACGACAAGCACTTCGAAATTATCGTAAGACAGATGATGACGAAAGTATCTATCGTTGATGGAGGTGATACTCAGTTCCTTGAAGGAGCTCTTGAGCACAAGTATGATTTCTTGGAAGAAAACAACAGAGTATTCGGTCTTAAAGTAGTTGTAGATGCTGGTGATTCTAAAGAATTCAGCCCAGGTCAGATGATTAACGCAAGAGAATTAAGAGACGAAAACTCTAAATTAAGACGTGAAGATCAAAACTTGGTAGAAGTAAGAGAAGCTCTTCCTGCTACAGCAACACCTGTATTACAAGGTATTACCAGAGCAGCCCTTCAGACTAAGTCATTCATGTCTGCAGCATCGTTCCAGGAAACCACTAAGGTTCTTAACGAAGCAGCAGTTGCTGGTAAGGTAGATAATCTTGGAGGTCTTAAAGAAAATGTAATTGTAGGACACAGAATCCCTGCAGGTACAGGTCTTAAAGAATACCAGAACGTTATTGTTGGTTCTAAGAAAGAATTCGAAGACCTTAACTAAAATTAATGATTTGAAATTTGGGATTTGAAATTATTTTTATATTTTCACAATCTCAAATTTCGAATTTTAAAAACATAATTTATAACAATGGACAACAATCAAAATCCACAAGACGGAAACATCAACATCGAATTAAACGAAATGGTAGCTGCTGGTATCTATGCTAACCTAGCTTTAGTAAACCACTCTCCATCTGAATTTGTAGTAGACTTTATTCAGTTGATGCCAGGTGTTCAGCAAGCTAAAGTAAGATCAAGAGTAATTCTTGCTCCACTTCACGCTAAAAGAGTATTAAACGCTCTTCAACAGAACATCGCTAACTACGAGCAGCAGTTCGGAGAAATCAAAGAAGTTGAGCCTTTCGTATTAGGAGGAAACAACGTTCAAGCGTAAGATTTCTTTTACAATAATATAAAGAATGCCCTGGTTTTCCAGGGCATTTTTTTATTCTACACCCTAAGTAAAGGAGATTAAAATCTTTTTAATTGTTAATTTTCTTTAATAAGGTAAAAATATATAGTAACGATATAGCAATTTTATATCTTTGTTTAAGAAAAAGCAGAAAATATAAGATATGATTGATAACTCGTTCGCTGTAAGTAAATTTGGCTTTCTGGGCACTGATTTTTTATCCGAGCTCGAAAAGCATGCTGTTGCCATTGATATAAAAGCAAAAACTGAAATCATAAGAGAAGGACAGAAGAATAAGTTTGTCCCTTTCTTAATAAAAGGATCTATCAAGGTTTTTACCCTTAATGATGGAAGAGAACTCATCTACTATTATATTAAACCTAAAGATAGTTGCCTTATGACCTTTTCTTCTATTTTGACGGATTATATCAGCAGAGTATATGCCGTAGCAGAAGAAGACTCAAAAGCTATTCTCATCCCTGTTTCTATAATGCATGAATGGCTGATTAAATTTCCGGAAATCAATAAACTGTTTTATCATGAATATGACCGCAGATTTTCAGAAGTTATGAATATGGTAAATGATGCCGTTTTTCACAGGCTTGACAAGAGAGTGCTGAATTATATTAAACAACAGATTTCAACCACAGGAAGCAACCCTATTAAGATCACCCATCGCGAAATTGCCAACAGTTTGGGAACTTCAAGAGAAGTTGTGAGCAGAGTTTTGAAAAAAATTGAAAGCGAAGGTGAAATCGCTCAGACCAAAGAAGGAATAAAAGTTCCTGTAAATGAAAATGTTAGGATGATCTAATTTTATTTGTTTGAATTGTTTATTCCTATCATTGATAAAAACAATTTGAGTGGTGACTTTTATCACCTATTTTTGAATTGAGAACTCGATAAGTTTGTTATATCATAATTTAATTCAAATTGTATATGACAAAAACTCTCTTATTTTTGTCAGTATTTTCTTCAGGTCTTGTCTTTGCACAGGAAGATCTGTTGAAAGATATTGACACGGTGAAAACCAACACAGAAACCTCACAACCCGCCTTCAAAGCGCTTCAGATTGTTACAGGGCAATCTACAAAACTGGCTGCCAAAAAAGAATGGTACATTATCGTTGCCCATAGATTTGGAGATATAAGCGCAGGATTTAAAGACTTTTTTGGTCTGGATCATGCTTCTACCAAATTAGGTGTTATCTATGGCATCTCAGATGCAGTATCTGTAAGCCTTTCCAGAGAAACGAATATGAAAACGTTTGAAGGAGCAGTGAAATACAGACTGGTAAAACAAAGTGAAAACTTTCCGGTGGATATTGTGGGGTACAATGTAATGGGTGCCAATACTGAACTGGATAAAGATACGTATCCACACCTGAAATTCAATGACAGGCTTTCTTATCTTACACAGGCATTAATCTCGAGAAGGTTCAATGATAAGCTTTCCGTACAGCTTACCCCTTCCTTCGTTCACAAAAATCTTTACGAACCTACTATTGAAAACAAAAACCAGTTTCTGGCAGGTTTGGGAGGACGCTACAAAATCTCAAAAAGAGTTTCTCTGAATGCAGAGTACTTTGTGAATTTTGACGATCACAGTTTTTATAAAAATCCTTTATCATTAGGGGTGGATATAGAAACAGGAGGACACGTGTTCCAGCTTTTACTAACAAACTCCCAGATAAATTCAGATATCGGATATCTTACCAATGCCACAGGAGCATGGGGAAAGGGACATATTTTCTTTGGGTTTAATCTTTATAGAGTTTTTTAATATGAAAAAGCTAACATCCTTATTGATATTGTCATCAGCAATCATACTGATGGCTTGTGACAGCAGAACTTATGAAGAGATTTCTGACAACACACCAATCACTGCTCCGGTAAAATATACAGCAGATGTAAAACCCATTGTGGATAACAGCTGCATAGGCTGTCATTCTGCAGGAAGCTTTAAACCCTTAGTTACTTATGATCAGGTCAAAAATAATATAGACGGAATTCTGGACCGTATCCAAAGACCTAACGGTGATCCCGGAAAAATGCCACAGGGAGGATCTTTGTCTGCTACCCAGATCAATATTTTCATCAAGTGGAAAGCTGACGGATTAAATGAAAATTAAAAAAAATTGATATGAAAAAATTAGCATTATTAAGCGTATTACTCTTTTCTGCAGGGTATGCTTCAGCACAAAAATACAGTTCTAAAACAGGAAAAGTGACTTTTGAAGCTTCGGTTCCTTTGTTTGATGATATTTTTGCCCAGGATGACAATAATATTGTGATTCTGAACGCAGATAACGGCGAAATGGCATCCGTTTCTACCGTTAAAAACTTTCATTTTAAAACCAAATTAATGGAAGAGCATTTCAATGAAAGCTATGCAGAATCTGCAAAATATCCGAAAACAACTTTCAAAGGGAAAATAGTCAACTTTGATAAAACAAAACTTACGGCAAGTCCTCAGAAATATACCGTTCAGGGAACGTTAAACTTTCACGGTGTAGACAAAGCGGTTGCTTCAGCAGCCACTCTATATGCAAAAGACGGAAAAATCTATATGCAGGGTGGATTTATGGCCAGACCTGCTGATTATAAAGTTACGATTCCTAAAATGGTGACTAAGAAAGTGGCCGAAAATGTCAATATTGAATACAACTACGTAATGGTGAAACAATGAGACCGCTAATCTTACTATTTGGACTATTCCTGAGTTCATTGATCTCTGCCCAGGAAAAGGCAAAATCAATATTTGATATTGCCAGAAACGGAACCGTAACTGAAGTTCAGGAGTTGATGAAACAAAATCCGGATATCATTAATCAAACTAATGAGAACGGATTTTCACCCCTTATTTTAGCATGTTACAGAGGAAATACAGGCGTTGCAGATTTTCTGATTGATAACGTAAAAGATGTCAACTACAAAAGCCGTGAAGGAACAGCACTTGCCGGTCTTGCTATTAAATACAACAAAGATCTGGTAGAACACCTGTTAAAGAAAAAAGCGGATCCCAATATTGCGGATGCTACGGGATACACTCCTTTATTCTGGGCTGTAAAATCCGGAAATAAAGAACTGATAGAACAGCTGCTTAGATATAAAGCAGATAAAACAAAAAAAGATTCAATGGGAATGACTCCTTTTGAATATGCATTGCAAACCAACAACAAAGAAATTATTAACCTTTTTAAAAATTGATATGAAAAAAACTTTACTAGTACTTAGTTTAGCTCTTGCTAATTTTGCATGGGCACAGTTTTCGTCAGGCGTTGTAAATCTACCCAGTACAGCTATGACGGTGAAATTAGATACGACTCCAACCGGAGTAACTATTACGGTAACAGGTGACAGCAACTCTATGTTGGGAATAGGTTTTGGAACTGTAGGAATGGCTCCAGGATCAGACGGGTTTATTTATAATACATCGGCGAACAGAGATTATACATTTATTGGGATGACAACGCCTAATGCAGATGCTTCTCAGGACTGGACGGAAACTTCCAATACCATTTCCGGAAGTACAAGAACTGTAGTGGCAACAAGATCCCTTTCAGGTGGGGCAGGAGATTTTGCTATTGCCAATGCTGCCGGAACAATCAATATCTTTTATTCCCGTAAAAGTACCGGAACTTCTTTAGGATATCATGATGCAGGAAGAGGATATGCTTCTTTAACCATGACAGCAGCGAGTTTATCTACTAACGAAATTGCTTCCAATAGCAAGAAGGTAAATCTTTACCCGAATCCTGCGAAATCAACGGTAAACTTCAAAAACTTTGATAAAATTAGAAGTGTTGATATCTATGAAGCAACCGGAAGAAAGATAAAATCAGTACAACCGGAGGGTGAAAGTATCAATATTGAAGACCTTAAATCAGGAAGTTATTATCTTGAAATTCAGCTTAAAGATGGAACCACATCTTACGAAAAACTGATTAAAGAATAATTTTTAGAAAAAGCACACCTAAATATTTAGCAATGATACCTCTGATTTTTCAGAGGTGTCATTTTTTGTTAAGTATTAATTCTAGGGAGTTTGCTGAGAAAATTTTTATATTTGTGTAATATCTGGATACCTATGAAAGTTACTTTTGAAAAATATAATCCTTTCTGGAAAAAACAGTTTGAAACCATCAAAAAAGAACTCGAGAACTGTATCGGTTTTTTGAATCCGGAAATTGAACATATTGGCAGCACATCTGTGGAAGGTTTATCTGCAAAACCAATTATTGATATTATGATTGGGGTAAAGGATGAAAAAGAACTTGATAAAGTTCCTCCTTTACTGGAAGGAAAAGATTATGTCTATTACGAAAAGTATAATCAAGATATGCCATATCGCCGTTTCTTTATTAAACTTATAGATAATGCCCATGCATTAGGATTTCCTGATGTAATTTATTCAAAGGATGAAATTCCTGAGAGAATTCACAATCATCATCTCCGTATTGCTCATATTCACGTTATTCCAACTTCTTCAGAACACTGGCTTCGCCATTTGGCTTTCAGGGATTATCTTCGTACTCATCCGGAGGTAAAGGAAGAATATCAAAAACTGAAAGAGGAATTGAGTAAAAAAGAATGGTTTGACGGGAATGATTATAATCAGGAAAAAGACCCATTTATAAAAAGAGAAGAACGTAACGCCATTCAATGGTATTTGAATCAACAGAGCAAAGCGTAATTACTATATAAATTTTAAATATTTATGGAATTTAAAACCTTAACCAATATTACAATTGATGAGCTTTTATCAGTATTCAACCATTCATTTTCTGATTATGTAGTCCCATTTCATTTAACCAAAGACGTGCTTGTTGCTAAAATAGCTGCCGAAAAATTGGATATGAATCTTTCTGCCGGATCATTTGAAAATGGAAAATTGGTAGGCTTTATTCTTCAGGCTGAAAAAATGGAAAATGGGGAGAAGATTATTTACAATGGCGGAACAGGAGTCGTTCCGGAAAACAGAGGGAAAGGGCTGGTGAGAAAAATGTATGATTTTATTATTCCCATTTTAAAAGAAAGAAATGCCAATACATTACTGCTTGAAGTGATTGAAGGAAATCAGCCTGCAATCAGAGCCTATGAAAACTTAGGATTCAGCATTGTCAGAAGGCTGCTTTGCTTTAATGGAAACATCAAGCCTGGAGAAGAAAATGCCGGAATATTGATAAAAGATCTCAAAGACTTTCAATGGGATGTGTTATGTTCTTTTTGGGATATTGAACCTTCCTGGCAGGGATCTGTATTCGTATTAGAGCCAATGCCGGAAAACTATATCACTTTAGGAGCTTATGATGGAGATCAGCTGGCTGGATATATCGTTTATGGTCCTGCTGCAAAAAAAATATATCAGTTTGCCGTAGATAAGAAGTATAGAAACCGTGGAATTGGGATAATGCTTTTTAATGCTATTAGAGAAAAAAATAACGGACAGACAATAGCCTTGAATAATGTAGATGACTCCTCAGAAAACACCAGTAAATTCCTTAGCGAAAAAATAGGACTGAACAATTGGTTGTCACAATTTGAAATGAAAAGATCTATTTAACAGGGAGTAATTTTGACTCAGAAAAAATAAGAAGGTTTTAATATACTTTTAATCTCTTAAACTTTTCAGGGAGAAGTATAGGATGTAACTTTGCCGAAAATTTTTAAATAATGAAGCGAGGAATCCATTTTTTACTGCTGCTAATTTCCTTTACAGCTTTTGCACAACAGGTCAATATTGATACAGCCCAGGTTGTTATACCGGGAAGACAAAACAGTACGGAAGCCCAGGCAAAACCTTACGTAATTATGATCTCTACGGATGGTTTCCGTTATGACTATGCCCAAAAATACAAGGCTGAAAATCTTGTGAAGCTGGCTAATGGAGGTGTAAGGGCTGAAGCAATGATTCCAAGCTATCCCAGTATTACTTTTCCCAATCACTGGAGTTTAATCACCGGACTTTATCCTTCTCACCATGGCCTGATTGATAACTTTTTCTACGATTACAAGAGAAAGGAAGGCTATGCAATGAGCAACAAAAAAAATGCTGAGGACGGAAGCTGGTATGGAGGAACTCCGCTTTGGGGACTTGCTGAAAAACAGGGAATGATCTCTGCTTCTTTAATGTGGGTGGGATCTGCCAGCGATGCAGGAGGAATAAGACCTACTTATTATTATCCGTATCACGAGAAATTTACTCCTTCTGAAAAAGTAGGAAAAGTTGTAAACTGGCTGAAATTACCGGAAGATAAAAGACCTCACTTTATTTCATTATATTTTCCGGAAGTTGATGGAAGCGGGCATCATTATGGTCCGGACACCAAAGAAACGGAAAATGCTGTTCATCTGATAGATCAGGCCATTGGTGATCTTGTTCAGAAAGTAAATGATTTAGGATTAAAGAATGTCAACTTTATTTTTGTTTCAGACCACGGAATGATCAAAGTAGATGGAGGTACACCTTTGGAAATTCCGGCTGTTCTTTTGGATAAAAACAGGTTTGATATTTACAATTCCCAGACTTTACTGAGAGTTTACGTTAAAAATCCGGAAGAGGTAAAAGCGGTTTATAAAGAACTGAAAGCTAACAAAACAGATGATTACGAAGTATATCTGGATAAAAAACTGCCTAGATATCTGCACTTTGCCACAAGAGATGATCAGTACCACAGAATAGGGCAGATTCTTCTGATTCCAAAAGCTCCTAAAATCTTCCTGGAAAAAGGAAAGAAAACCTCTGTTGGAAAGCACGGTTACAATCCTAAAGTAGTTCCGGAAATGAAAGCTACTTTCTTTGCATGGGGACCGGAATTTAAAAATAATCTGGTGATCGACGAATTTGCCAATATCAATGTTTATCCTTTGGTTGCTAAGGTTTTAGGATTAAAAATAGATCAGCCCATTGACGGAAAATTGAAAGTTTTAAAAGAAACCCTGAAGGAGAAAAAATAATCTTAAACTTAAGATGTCATATAAAAAATAGAATCGGCGCACCAAAGGTGCGCCGATTCTATTTTTATCAATCTTGAAAAGACAAAAGAAATTAGAATTTAGAAGAAAACTCCTTCGCAAAATCTTCTAGCTTGGTGTTTCCTGTTACGGGAGAACCATGATCAATAAAATCTTTTTGTACCACACCGGTTCTTATTCCTCGTCCCATTTCAACATATAATTTGGCCATATCTTCCGGTAAACCTGCCTGAAGCATTCCGTTTAAAGAATCTTCATCAGAGAATTCTACCCATGGAAGTTCAGGCTTATTAACAGAAGTTCCCAGAACCTTCGCAAAATCAGAAGCTTTTCTTACATCACTTACAATATATCTGATTGTATTGGTATTTCCGTTTTTTACCAGTTCTTCAGCGGCTGCTTTGGCAATATCATTGGGATGTACCACAGGCACTTCAATACCTGCAGGATAATTCCCTCCAATAATTCCTGCATTTTGAATTAAAGGAATATCATTGAAAAAATTATTATAAAAATATCCGGCTCTTAAAAAAGTAAAAGAGGTATTTTCCACTTCATTATATAATTTTTCAATATTATGAAGACCTGCAATAGGGCCATTTTCTACCGGAGATTCTGCTCCTACGCTGCTTAGCATTACTGCTTTTTTTACATTGGCATTTTTTAAAGCTTCAGCATAATTTTTTCCTGCATTGGTCGTGTTTTCTACAATCTTATCCGGGCTTATTGCAGGAGGTGTCATGACAAAAACAGCATCAGCTCCATCAAATGTTTGCGTTAAAAAATTGACGTCTGTAATAGATCCTATAGCTGGCGTTGCTCCCAGAGATTCAATATTCTGTTTTCTGGCATCGCTGCTGCTTACTACTGTAATATTATGCCCTTCGGCAATTAATTGTTGTGCTAATGGTTTAGCCACGTTTCCCAGTGATCCTGTGATTATAATTTTCATATGTAAATATTTTTTTATTTCTGAGAACAAAGTTATATTTGTACTTACTTTTATACAAGTACTTACCCTAAAGTATGTAAATATGACAGCGATCAAAGAAAGTTCAACCATTCAGGAGAATAAAAAAACAGTGCAGGATTGTCCTGTAATGTATGTTATGGAAAGAATTGGAGGATTCTGGAAGCCAATCATCCTGTTTAATCTTTCCACAGGAGAAAAAAGATACAGCGAATTGAAAAAAGCAATTCCTGCCGTAACGGAAAAAATGCTCATCCAGCATCTAAAACAGCTTGAAGCTGACGGGTTAATTATCAGGACAGCAAAACCTGTAGTGCCGCCTCATGTGACTTATAAACTGAGTGAAGCGGGTAATGAACTGGCTCCCGTTATTGATGCTATGGCAGCATGGGCTTTTCAGGACATGGAAAGAAATGATAACCAATGTGCCGAAGGAAATAGATATATAACGAATCAGGATCAGAATGCTTTTAGCCAAAATCTGAAAAAATAAAACAAGCTCTTCGATCTGAAGAGCCTGTTTTCGTTACTATTCTATAGAAGAATTATAAAGACTGCATATCAATCACGAAACGGTATCTCACATCACTTTTCAACATTCTTTCATATGCCTCGTTGATGTCCTGCATTTTGATCATTTCAATTTCTGAAACGATATTGTGTTCCCCGCAGAAATCAAGTAATTCCTGAGTTTCAGCAATACCACCGATTACTGAACCTGCTACAGATTTTCTTCCCATAATCATCGGAACCGTATTAAGGATAGGCTCTAAACCTCCAAGATATCCCACAAGAACATGCGTTCCGTTGATATTTAAAGTGGCTACATACGGATTTACATCATGTACATAAGGAACAGTATCAATGATCACATCGAATTTCCCTTTTACAGAATCCATTTGTGCGTCATCAGTAGAAATAATAACATGATCAGCTCCCAGTTGTTTAGCATCATCGGTTTTTCCCGGAGTTCTGGAGAATAAAGTAACTTCAGCTCCCAGTCCTTTTGCTAATTTAATAGCCATGTGACCCAGACCTCCCAAACCTACAACAGCTACTTTAGAACCAGGACCTACATTCCAGTGTTTTAAAGGTGACCATGTGGTAATACCTGCACAAAGGAGAGGTGCTACACCAGCAAGGTCAAGATTTTCAGGTACTTTTAAAACGTGGTGGGAATCAACAACTACTTTTTGAGAATATCCGCCAAAAGTATGACCTCCCAAATGCTTGTCCTTTCCATTGTATGTTCCTGTGAAACCATTTAAGCAATATTGCTCAAGATCATGCTGGCAGCTGTCGCAATGTCCGCACGAATCTACGATACATCCCACTCCTGCAAGATCACCCACTTTAAATTTGGAAACCTCGCTTCCTACTTTTGTGATTCTTCCCACGATTTCATGTCCCGGAACTACAGGATACAAAGATCCGCCCCAGTCGTTTCTTGCTGTATGAAGGTCAGAGTGGCATACCCCGCAGTATAGAATTTCAATCTCTACATCCTTTGAGGTTACTTCTCTTCTTTCAATATTCATTTCTTTCAGATCTGCTGTGGTAGACGCTGCACCATAAGCTTTTACTGTGATTGTACTCATTTTATATTCAGTTTATTTAGGTTGATAAATTATTATATTCTTCATCTGTTACAGGCTGCAGCCATTCTACGATTCCGCTTTGGGTATTAGGATTGATGGCAATATGGGCAAACGCACTATCAGGAGCTGCTCCATGCCTTTTGAAAAATGTTGGTATTAAAAGTTTCCATAACGGTACAAAAGTCGAAACTTTCACTTAAACCAGACTTATACAGATTACCGAATTACTTACCAATTTTACAGACCTCATTTTAATTACAAATGAAAGTGGTAATTTTGAATAGTAATAAAAATATACTTCATGGAAAATCAGGAGGTTGAAATCTATAATACGGTCTCGGAATATAATAAAATGGCCAATCATGAAACGCTGCACCCTTTGGTGAGTGTGATTGATTTTTCCAAATCCGATCCTATCTGTCAGTATAAAAGAAAATTTGGGTTTTATACCGTTTTCCTGAAAGATGTAATGTGCGGAGACATGCAGTATGGAAAACATAGCTATGACTACCAGGAAGGGACATTGGTTTTTATTGCTCCGGGGCAGACCTATGGAATTTATAATAAAGACAGACATGTTCAGCCTGCAGGATTTGCATTAATTTTTCATCCGGATTTAATAAAAGGAACCAACTTAGGAAAGAATATGAAAGACTATTCATTTTTCTCTTATGATGTACATGAAGCGCTCCACCTCTCTGAAAAAGAACGAGAAGTTGTCCTGGATTGTTTTAAAAATATTAAACTGGAACTGGAGCAGGCTATTGATAAACACAGCAAATCTTTAATTGTTAATAATATTGAACTGTTCCTGAATTACTGCATGCGTTTTTATGACCGCCAGTTTATTACAAGAGACCATATCAACCAGGGAGTTATTGGGAAATTTGAAAATCTTGTAGATGATTATTTAAAATCTGAAAATCCCAAAAATATTGGTTTTCCTATGGTGAATTACTTTGCAGAAAAACTAAATCTTTCTGCCAATTATTTCGGAGATCTGATAAAAAAAGAACTGGGAATTTCCGCTCAGGAATTTATTCACAACAAACTTATTGATATCGCCAAAGAACAGATTCTGGATCAGGCAAAAACAATCAGCGAAATTTCTTATGATTTAGGCTTTAAATATCCACAACATTTTACAAGACTTTTTAAAACCAAAGTGGGAATTTCTCCGAGTGAGTATAAAATCCTGAACTAAATTTTTTTAAAACGAATAACACTAATTATGTCACAAATAACACTATAATAATTAGTGGGCATTAGCGTTTTCATTAGTGCAATTTGTGTTTAAATTATTTTTGGATTCTTAACACGAATAACACCAATTATTTCACAAATAACACTATAATAATTAGTGGACATTAGCGTTTTCATTTGTGCAATTTGTGTTTAAATTATTTTTGGATTCTTAACACGAATAACACTAATTATGTCATAAATAACACTATAATAATTAGTGGACATTAGCGTTTTCATTTGTGCAATTTGTGTTTAAACTATTTTTAGATTCTTAACATGAATAACACCATATTAATTGTGAAATTTGTGTTTAAATAATTAAATTTAGAGAGAAAAGTTTTCACCATTCTAAAGATGACACCAAATCAGCAGAACACCACTATTTTCGAGACTCGTTTCGGGAGAATTATTGCATTAAAAGATGATGGAATAATCAGAATTAAAAGTATTCGCTATGCCTATTCTGAGAGGTTTCAAAAACCTGTTCCTGTAGAATATTCTTCATCATCACTTATTACTTCTCCTGAAAAAACTCCGGTCTGTCCACAGTCTTTAAGTCCGCTTGTGGAAAAAATGATAGGAGCAACTCCTGTTGAAAGCTTCGAGGCTGATGAAGCTACGCAATACCTTTCCATAACCCGTCCGGAAATCATATGTGAAAATGAAAAATTACCTGTTGTAGTCTGGATTCATGGAGGCTCTCATGAAATTGGCTGTGGTGATCTTGCTACTGCCGATCCTGCCGAATGGGTGAAAGAGCAACATATCATCGTAGTTACGGTTTCCTATCGTTTGGGGCTTTTTGGCTTTCTGGGAGGAAATGAAAAAAGACCTGCTAATCTTGGACTGCTGGATATGATGGAAGCATTGAGATGGATTAAAAAATATATCGAAGAGGTAGGAGGTGATGAAAATAATATTACCCTTCTCGGCCAGTCTTCAGGAGGTGATGCCATTGCCCATCTTATGATTTCAGAAGGAATAGAAGATTTATTTCAGCGGGTGATTATTCAGAGTGCTCCGTTAGGGCTTCGTCATAAAAGACAGAAAATGTCTGCGGAATTTCTGAAAAAAACAGAAGTATTGAAAGATGAAACCGATGTTCTAAAAATGATGGATGAGTACGGAAAATTTTTACCGTCTGTGATGAAGTATGGTTTGAAAGCAGCAATGCCCTTTGGTACCCAATATGGATTTTTCCCTTTATGTAAAGAAGAAGAGTCGTTGGACATGTGGAAAAAGAATGCTCCAAAATATGATATACTGATAGGGTTTAATAATGATGAAACTGCATTTTACCTTAAAACTTCCGAGGCTTTAAACAAATATTTCGGAAAAGGATTGGGCTTAAAAATTATGGATAAAACGGTTGAGAAAACTACGGAATTGATTTACGGAACTCCGGCAAAACAGTTTGCTCAGAATATTTCTGATGCCGGAGGAAATGTTTATCTCTTCAGAATTCATTCAAAATTGAAAGACAACCCTATCGGAGCACCACATTGTATTGATCTTCCTTTGATTTTTGGAAATGAATCAGCCTGGAAATCATCCGAACTGCTGAAAGATATTCCATGGAGCCGTATTCATGAGCATGGTGAAAAATTAAGAGCTCTCTGGGCGGAATTTGCCCGTACCGGAAAAATAGCTGACACCTCCGAAAGACCAGAAATTCTGGAACTCAGAAAAATGTAGTTATACAGCAAGCTTATAACATCTCTAATCTTAACAATTATCCCAACTGGAGGCATAAACATTCCCATCCTTTGGAGGGGGGCAAAAATTCAAAGAATTTTTGACGGGGTGGTTATCACTCTTTCAATATCTGTTTGTTTTATATGAATTATGTATGCTTATTCGTGTGATTGATTTGTATTATTTATTCATAATTATAAATTTAATGTATATTTAATAGCTAAACCATAAAAAAATAATCATTATGAAAACGAAAAAAGAGTTCAAAGTAAGAAAACTTAACCGTGAGGAATTGAAGACTTTAAAAGCCGGAGACTTAAACTGGGGCAAAGTGTGCTGTACTTCCAACGAAGACGGACAATGTTGCGAGTGGGCCATAGATATCTGGAATTGCCGATATATTTATTGTTAATTTTCTATTGAAAGAAAGCCTTGTCAAGGTTTTTTAAACCTTGACAAGGCTCTTACTCAGGAATCCAGACGCTTACATTTCCTGCCGGAACAGGGAAATTTCCCCAGCCGTTTTCATCAATGATCACTTTATCTTTACATCTTTTCAAAAGGTCTTTAAATTTTTTTCCGGCATACAGTGTTCCCATTTCCATAGGTTTATGGTAAGACTCTTTATTGCTTAGAACAACAGCACATCCGGTATGTTGATCATCTCCTGTACGTACCCAGCCAAGGCAATTGGCATCTTCAAAATAATCATGTTGCTCACCATACGCATGATCTTTTCTTGCTTTTAATAGCGCCTCAATGCCATCTACTTTAGGCATGAAAATTTCCTGATCATTACCTTCTCTGTCTTTATCCACATAATGAGCTCCATAGAGATCGGGATAAAATACACATGGATAGCCGTCTTTTCTCAACAAAATAAGGGCGTAAGCAATAGGTTTGAACCAGGGTTCTACAGGAGCTTCAAGATCCTGCAGAGGTTGTGTGTCATGATTTGCAACTAAACTTACAGCATGCATAGGATCTGCCTGAGTAAGGGTTTCATCAAAAATTCTTCGAAGATCATAAGAACCGCCTTCTTTTGAGGCATTGTGGAAGTTGTTCTGCAGGGAGCTGTCAAAAAGACTCATGCAGCCTTCCGTCACTTCAATATATTTTTGAAGCAGATGAAGATATCCGGGAGCCCAGTATTCTCCTACAGCGAAAATATTTTTTCCGGAATTGGAACGAAGCAGAGAAAGCCACTCTTTATAAAAATCAAAAGAAATATGTTTTAAAGCATCCAGTCTCACCCCATCAAAATCTGTCTGATCAAAATACCATTTTGCCCAATTGTTGAGCTCTTCCCGTACAAAAGGATTCCGATGTTCAATGTCATTATACATCAGGTAATCGTAATTTCCTTTTTCATCATCAATCATTTCTTCCCAGTCATTTCCATATTCTGACTGTATTTTATAGATATGAGAATCCATGCCTTCAGCATAATCCACACCGCTGAAGCAGGTAAAGTTCCATTCAAAATCAGAATATTTTTTTCCTCTTCCGGGAAAGGTGAATTTGGTATATGATTCTATTTCGATAACATCAGAAATTACTTTTTCTCTGTTTTCCTCATCTACTTTTACGACCTTGAATTTTTCCAGTTCATCACCTCCGGCTTTATGTCCCAGAACAATGTCTACAATAATCTGTATATTTTGTTTCTTTAAGGCTTTAATGGCTTTTGTATAATCGTTTTTAGTCCCGTATTTGGTAGGAATAATTCCTTTTTGATCAAACTCTCCAAGATCATAGAGGTCATAGGCATCATATCCGATGGAGTAACCGCCATTTGTTCCTTTGTAGGCAGGAGGAAACCATACAGAAGTAATCCCAAGTTTTGCTAAATATTTGGCCTGTTTTTCGGCTTCTTTCCACAATTTTCCGTCTCCTTCAGAATACCAGTGAAAAAATTGGATCATGGTTGGGTTCATAGATTTGCTGATTTGATCAATACAAGTTAGCAAAAAAATATGACCTATTCATTTTCAAATTCTTCAAACGGGATTTTTAGTTGAACGGAAACCTGCTTTTTTTCTTCCGTATTCAGTTGAGAGAGAGACAATCCGAGCAGGCGTACAGCCTTATCGAAGGGACGAAGTTCCCAGAGCTTTTTTCCGGTATTGAAATACTGTTCCGGAGATGAAAAATAATCTTCTCTCGTTATACTTCTTGTAAAAAGAGAGAAATCTTTATATTTTATTTTTAAGGTTAAAGTTCTTCCGAGAATATTATTTTTCTGTAATCTTTGATGGATTTCCTCTGCAAGGCTTTCCAGCTTTTCATTGATCTGCTGCTCATCTAAAAGATCCTCAAAAAAAGTTCTTTCCACAGCCACACTTTTTTGGATCCGATGAGGTTTTACTTCAGAAGTATGAATCCCACGTACCACATTATAATAATGCTGACCAGATTTTCCAAAGATTCTTACCAGATCTTCAAGTGATCTCTTCTTTAAATCTTTTCCTTTATAAATACCTAAACTAAACATTTTGTTAGCCGTAACTTTCCCAACACCATAAAATTTTTCCACCGGAAGTTCTTCCAGAAAATGCTCCATTTTGTCAGGATGAATGGTTTTCTGGCCATTCGGTTTATTAATATCAGAAGCTACTTTAGCTAAAAACTTATTGACTGAAATTCCTGCAGAAGCGGTAAGTCCCGTCTGTTCAAAAATTTTCTGACGAATTTCTTTGGCAATCAGATTGGCAGATTCCATACCTTTTTTATTTTCAGTGACATCCAGATAGGCTTCGTCCAGAGATAAAGGTTCTACCAGATCTGTATATTCATAGAAAATTTCCCGGATTTTTTTTGAAATTTCTTTATATCGGGCAAATCGGGGAGGAACAAAAATAAGCTGAGGGCATTTTTCTTTGGCTGTTTTACTGGGCATTGCAGAGCGAACACCATATTTTCTGGCCTCATAGCTTGCTGCTGCAACGACCCCGCGATGCTGGCCTCCTACAGCAATCGGCTTGCCTTTCAATGTAGGATTATCATGCTGCTCCACAGAAGCATAGAATGCATCCATATCCACATGAATAATTTTACGAAGCGGCAAAGAAAAATCCATATACAAAGATATGGATTCCTTTATTTATAGAAGGAAGCTAGAAGCTGGAAGAGGGAAGTAATATTACTCGATAAGGAAATTAAAGAACTGCTCACTAAATAATAAAAAACGAAGTAGTAATTAATAACGCGTCAATAACTTCCAGCTTCCAGCTCCCGCCTTCCATCATCAATCCTTCAGTCTCATGGTGAGAAGATGAGGTTCAAAACCTGCCTTTTCATAAGCTTTGATGGCAGATTCATTTTGAGCATATACATCAAGTCTTACCTCACTGATTTCCCTTGATTTTGACCAGGAAATTAGTTCATCGGTAATCACTTTATTGATTCCTTTCCCTCTATGCTCCGGCTTTACATACATAAACCCCAGATAAGAATACTTTTCAAATTGGTTGTAATATTTTTCTGACTTTTTAATCAGAGCATATCCGGATGCAATGACTTCATTATTCTCTTCAGCAACAATGACAGTTGCGTCAGGAGATTGGATCAGAAATTTTAAATCATAATAATGGATCTCTCCTTCAATAAGTGTACTGTTGAAAGGTCTTTCAGCAGTAATCACTCCCTGTTCAAATTCTAAAAGAATTTCTAAATCCTTTTCTGTAGCTTCTCTTGTGATCATGGTGTTAAATAAATAAAATTTTAAAACTCATTGAAACCTATGATTTTCAATGAGTTTTTATGTTTTTTCAGATTAAAATAAATGACAATTATTTTAAAAGCTTGTCAATGGTTTGCTGAAGTTCTGGGTCTTCGGGGGAAATTGCATAATATTTTGCAATAGAAGATTTCTGATCAATAACCATATATCTGGGAATCCAGTTAAGATCCACATAATTGTTAAAATCATTTTTCCAGCCTGTAGAAAACCAATAATTTTCTTTGTTTTTCATATCAAATCTTTCAAGACTTTTTTCAAACCCTTCTTTTGAACGGTCTAATGATAGAAATACGAAATCAATATTCTTGTTATTTTCTTCTAATTCCTTAGCTTTTGGAAGGGCATTTAAACAATCTCTGCACCATCCTGCCCAAAAATCAATGACTAAAACTTTTCCTTTATGCTGATTTAGAATCTGCTGAATGGTAATGGCTTTTCCTTCTTCATCTTCCAGTTTTTGCTGTAAAGCTTCTTTTGAGAATCCTGTTTTAAGGACAGCAGGGACTTTTTGCGAATAGCTTATTCCAAAAATACCCATCATAAAAATTAATATCCACTTTCTCATCTTGAACAATTTCATTTGTACAAATCTAAACAATGAATTGCAATCTGAGATTGATTTCTGGGGAATTAGGAAAAATTTATAATATTGATGGATTCTATGGGATAAACCACCCCGTCAAAAATTATTTAAATTTTTGCCACCCCTCCACAGGAAGGTAATATTGCGTCTTGAGTTGTAATATTGAGTTATGCTATTTTACTGGTAGTTTTTAATCAATCCTTTGACAACGGAAATTACATTCGGCATTGCTTTGTTGGCGGCATTCAAAACTTCTTCGTGAGAAACGGCAAACGCTACATCAGGACCGCCAAGATCTGTAATTACGGAAATACAGAAAACATCCATTTCCATATGTCTGGCAACGATGACTTCGGGTACCGTGCTCATTCCTACCATATCCCCACCAATAGCTTTAATCATTCCGTATTCAGCCGGAGTTTCAAAAGTAGGTCCCTGCAGGGCAACGTAAACTCCCTGATGAATTTTAATGTCATGTTCTGCTGCTGCCTGTTCAGCCACAGCAATCATTTTTTTGTTGTAAGGCTCACTCATGTCCACAAAACGTGGTCCAAGTTCATCTATATTTTTTCCGCGAAGAGGATGCTCAGGCATCATATTGATGTGATCTTTCAGAATGACAATATCAGCAACGCTGTAAGCAGGATTTACTCCGCCACAGGCATTGGAAAGAATAAGATTTTGAATTCCCAGCAGATGAAAAACTCTTATCGGGAAAGTAACGGTTTCCATTGAATGTCCTTCATAATAATGGAAACGGCCGCTCATCATCAGTACTTTTTTCCCTTCCAATATTCCATAAATCAGTTTTCCGGTGTGTCCGGCCACTGTAGTTTGTGGAAAATGAGGAATGTCCTTGTACTCTAAAATATGGATTGGTTCTACTTCATTTTGTAATTTTCCCAGTCCGGATCCTAAAACAACCGCAAAATCAGGAGTTTCCTGAATAATATTTTTAATAAAATCCGCGGTCTCTTTAATTTTTTCTAACATAATCCAAGATGATTTGATTGAATTCTTCTTTCTTATCAATAAGTACATTGATAGGCCAGTAGTAAACAATTTCTCTAAGATAGTCAAAAGTTTTCAGACGTACGTAATCTTTCTCTGTGGTTAATATCAGTTTATATTCTCCTAGTTTTTTGTATTCGGCAAGGATTTTTTTAATATCATCATCGGTGAAATTATGATGATCCCTGAATTTTAAATGCTTCACCCTTTTTGAGAATTTTGCCAGATGTTCCAGAAGTGGTTTTGGATTGGCAATTCCGGTAATCAGTAAAATATCATAATAATTCAGGTTGTTATCCGGAAGCATTTTATCTTTTCCGTATACATTTTCGTCATAACCAATGGATGAAAAGAAGACTTTCTGCCCATAAGAAGGTCTTATTCTTGAAATATAATACCTTTTTGTTTCCTCTGTCAGTTCATCAGGACATTTACTGACCATGATGATATTGGCTCTTTTATATCCAGCTCTCGATTCTCTGAGGTCTCCGGCAGGAAGCACATAATCTTTAAAAAAAGGATCGTTAAAATCAGTCATCAGAATATTGAATCCAGCCTTAATAGCTCTGTGCTGCATGGCATCATCCAATACAAGAACCTGAAGATCCATATCATCAATTACTTTTTTAGCTCCGGGAACACGTTCTTCGGAAACGGCAATAACAAAACGGTTTTTAAAACGCTCAAAAAGCTGCATGGCTTCATCACCCACCATTTTATAGTTGCTTTCGTAATTGGTTACTTCGTAGCCTTTGGTCAGCCTTCCATAGCCTCTTGAAAGCACACCGGTTCTGTAATGTTTGGATAGAAACTGAGCAAGATACATCACCATAGGTGACTTCCCGCTTCCGCCCACAGAAAGGTTTCCGACATTGATTATCGGGGTTTTGAATTTTGTCGACTTAAAAATTCCCAGATCATACATTGTGTTCCGGATACCCGTTACCAAATGATAACCAAGGGAAAAAGGATAAAGGTACCATCTTTTCATACGATTGCAAAAATAGGAATTTTCGTAAGCATTTGGTGCAACATTCTCAAAGACTTTTCAACAAATATTTCGTTAAATTAAAGTATTTTTGTGGAGTTATTACAATACATTGAGATACTTTATTGAATTTTCTTACAACGGGAAGAATTATTTCGGCTATCAGATACAGCCGGATGCCATTTCTGTGCAGGAAGAACTGGAAAAAGCGCTGTCTACAATTTTGCGCGAAGAGATTAAAACAACAGGAGCGGGAAGAACTGATACCGGGGTTCATGCCAAAAAGATATTTGCCCATTTTGATACTGAAAAAGAACTGGACGACCAACTTACACGCAGGCTGAACAGTTTTCTTCCGCCTGATATTTCCATTAAAAGGATTTTTCCGGTAAAAGATGATTTTCATGCCCGTTTTGATGCGACTTACAGAACCTACGAATATTATATCTCTCTGGAAAAAAATCCGTTTACCCAGGAATCTGCATGGCAGCACTGGAAAAGATCTCTGGATATTGTCGCAATGAACGAAGCCTGTAAGATTCTTTTTGAATATGAAGATTTTACCAGTTTTGCCAAATTAAAAACCGACAACAAAACTAATATCTGTAAAATGTACAAAGCAGAATGGGAGCAGAACGGAACAGAGCTGAAATTCACAGTTTCTGCCAACCGTTTTCTTAGAAATATGGTTCGTGCTATTGTCGGAACGATGGTGGAAATTGGTACAGGAAAGCTGAAACCGGAAGATCTCCGTAAAGTAATTGAAGATAAAAACCGCAATGCTGCAGGTACTTCAGCTCCGGGACATGGACTGTATCTGGTGGATGTGGGATACGATTTTAAATAAAAACTAAAAACAAAATAATAATCATGTTATCAATTTTTATTCTTATCGGTGCCTACCGATATTATGCACAATTAGCCGAAAGATTTGGAAAAACAAAATGGCAATACGGTGTTTTGGCTATTGGAATTTATCTGGGAACCCAGATTGTGTTAGGGATGAGTTACGGTGTGTATTTGGGAATAACAGATCCTGAATCCGTAGATAATGTAAATTATACAGGATTTTCGGGAGTGAATATGGTCGGCTGGTTAATCTCTATTCTTGCTGTTTGGGGAGTTTATAAATTTCTTGAAAATAAGTTTATAAAAGAAAGACCGGCAAAAACCATCGAAATTGAAGAAATAGGGAAGGCTATTGATCAGTAATATTTCTCTTTTTAGTATCAGAAAATAAGATTATTTTTAAATAATGTAAGGGATACTAAAAAAATAATCATGACTGAAATTGAAAAACTAGCCTTCGCATTACATCATTTTGCCGGACTTTCAGAAGAAGATTTCAGATTGTCTGAACAATTTTGGCTTCCTAAGGAATATAAAAAAGGAGATTTTTATAATCTTCAAGGAAATGTCTGCTCTTATTTGGGGTTTATCGTTGATGGAGTTTTCCGTTCTTACGTTATTAATGGAGATACCGGAGAAGAGAAGAATGTTTTTCTGTATTCTGCCAATGGCTTTGTTGTTCCTTTTAAAAGTTTTCTGAATCAGATTCCATGTGATTATTTTACACAGGCTCTTACGGATGCCTCCATTATTTTTATCCGACATGCTGATTTACTTTCGCTTTATCAGCAGTCGCATCAATGGGAAAAGTTTGGACGGCTTATGGCACAGGCAGCATTTAATATTACCATGACAAGGGTAGAGGGGTTTTTATTAAAGTCTCCTGAAGAACGATACCTGGATCTTATGAAAGAGCATCCTGATATTTTCAGCAATGTTCCGCTGTATCATATTTCTTCTTATCTGGGCATTCAGGGACCTTCTCTGAGCAGGATAAGAAAAAGAATTTCAGGTAAATAGTACGATTTTAACCTGAGTTAAAGTTTTCGTCATTTTATCTGCGGAAATTTGTTTCATCATTTTAACAATACAAAAAAGTAAAAAATATGAAAACAAAAACGATCGTATTAATTCATGGATTATTTGTGAATAATACAAGCTGGAAAGAATGGAAAACGTATTTCGAAACTCAGGGGTATACCGTGCATACACCTTCCAATCCGGGACATGAAGGAGATCCTGTGAATTTAAAAAACAATATTCCCCAGGAATTGAGACATGTGGCTTTGATGATACGGTGAATAATCTTGTAAAACTGATTGACAGCCTTCCTGAAAAACCTATTGTTATCGGACACTCATTTGGAGGACTTATGGTTCAGAAACTGATTGATATGGGAAAAGCAGCAGCAGGAGTGAGTATAGATGGTGCGCCTCCCAAAAATGTGATGGCTCCTTTTTCTACGGTAAAAATTGTTTGGCCGGTAGTTAACTTTTTCAAAGGAAACAGTCCGTTTTTAGGAACGAAAGATTGGTATCACAAAGCTTTTTTTAATAATTATTCTAAAGAAGAAAGTGATACATTGTATGAAAAGGTAGCTGCTCCCGAAAGTAGAAAACTGGCAAGAGATCCTTTACTCAAAGCTTCTGCTAAATTAGATCTGAAGAAACCCCATCAGCCACTGTTGTTTATTGCTGGCTCTAATGATAAAATTTTTCCTGCTAAATTTTCAAAAAAAATTGCGGGAGCTTATAAAGATTCCAACAGTATTGTAGATTTTAAAGAATTTGCAGGCAGAAGTCACTTTATCTGTGGAGAAAAAAATTGGGAAGAAGTAGCAGAATATGTTCTGGGCTGGATACAAAAGAATGCTTAATATATTCATATTGTAAATGGTAGGTATCTGAAATTTTCTATGACGATTTCCAAAAGTTGTAAAGGCAGTCCGGTTATAAAGTCTTATTTTTGCATAGAATTTTATTTTAATTCTTTCTTTCGATTCGTACAATGAAAAAACAAGATACCTGGGGAATTATAAAAAGGCTGTTCTTTATCGGAATGAAATTTCGTTCATGGTTCATCCTTACCCTTATAATTTCTATATTCCTTTCTATTGTTTCTACTTACAGGCCTTATCTTACAATGCAGGTGGTGGATAATGACATTACAAAGCTCCATGATAAGGCTTTGATGATGAAGCATATCTATATCCTTGTAGGATTGGTATTTGCAGAAACTATTTTAAACTTTTTCCTGGTTTATTTTTCAAATTTTATCTCGCAGAATGTAATCAGAGATATCAGAGAGCGACTTTATGCTAAACTGATCTATTTCAAGACTTCATTTTTTGATAAAACTCCTATCGGACAGCTGGTAACGCGTGCCGTAGGAGATGTGGAAACTATTGCGACTGTCTATACCGATGGTTTCCTGATGGTATTCGGGGATATTCTGAGAATTCTGTTTGTATTAGTCATGATGTTCAGTACCAATGTTCATCTGAGTTATATTACACTGGCTATTTTACCTTTGATGGTAATGATTACAAGATTCTTTCAGAAAAGACTTAAGAAAGCGTTCGGGGATGAAAGAAACTGGACATCCAATCAGAACTCTTTTGTTCAGGAAAGGCTTGCCGGAATGTCGATTATTCAGGTATTCAACAGACAGGAATCTGAGTTTAAGAAATTTGATGATATCAATATTACCCTGAAAGGAGCATTACTGAGAACTGTATTTATATTCTCATTGTTCTTTCCGGTAGTAGAACTTATTTCGTCATTATTTATAGGATTTATCCTTTTTTATGGAGGTTATATTACCATCAGTGCCGGAGTAGTAATTGCATTTATCCAGTATATTTCAATGCTGATCCGCCCTTTGAGACAGATTGCAGACCGCTTTAATAATATCCAGCGAGGAATTGTAGGAGCAGAAAGAGTATTGGGACTGATGGATGAAGAAAACTCAATGCCGAATAACGGAACAGTGAAGAAAGACCACTTTGCCGGAAAAATTGAATTCCGGAAAGTACATTTTGCCTATGATGAAAAACAGGAAGTACTGAAAGGGATAGATTTTAAGGTGAATCCTGGAGAAACGGTAGCTATCGTTGGGGCAACAGGTGCCGGGAAATCTACCATCATTAGCTTGATCACAAGATTGTATGATATCAATTCCGGGAATATTCTGATTGATGATGTGGATTTAAAAGATTATGAGCTTTATAACCTGAGAAGCCATATTGGAGTGGTATTGCAGGATGTTTTCCTTTTCCACGGAAGTATTTTTGAAAACCTTGCCTTTGGAGATGACAGTATCACGCTTGAAAAAATAAAAGCTGGTGCCAGAGAGATTGAGGTGGATCAGTTTATTCAGCAGCTTCCTGGCGGATATGATTATGTAGTGAGTGAAAGAGGTTCATCCATTTCTTTAGGGCAGAGACAGCTGTTGTCTTTCCTGAGAGCTTATTTATCAGATCCGAAAATTTTAATTCTGGATGAAGCAACCTCTTCCATTGATCACGAAAGTGAAAAGCTGATTCAGAGAGCTACAGAAAAAATTACTAAAAACAGAACATCCATTATTATTGCCCACAGACTTTCCACCATTGAAAAAGCGGATAAGATCATTGTAATGGAACACGGTAAAATTGTAGAAGAAGGAAAGCACCTTGAGCTTCTGGATAGAAACGGATATTACGCCACTCTTTACAAAGCTCAGCTTCGTCATGAAGTGGAAGTGGAAGAAGAAAAAGAATCATAAACAAAAAAGAGAGTCATTACCGACTCTCTTTTTTATATTTAAATAAAATATATACAATTCATTAATGCTTTTTAAAACAGCAGAACACAAAATTCTGAACGGTCTCAAAAGGGGTTGTGTGATCTTCGGTAATACATTGTAACTTTTTAAAACTTTTTTCAAATTTTTCTGTTAATGATTCCTCATCATACTGCTGAATATCCAATCCGCTGCATTTGGTTGGGCCATTTTTAGAAAAAGTTCCAATGATCATAAAGTTATCCACATTTTTTTCTGCAATATCTACATATTTTGAAACCTTTTCCGGTGTTGTCAGGAAATGAAAAGCAGCCCTGTCATGCCAGATATCATAAACTTCAGTGGGTTCAAAATCGGTAATGTCTGTAGCAATCCACTTTACTTTACCGGCAGCATTTCCCAGTCTTTCCTGTGCTTTTTCCAGAGCTTTGGCGGAAATATCCAGCACGGTAATATTTTCATAGCCTTCCTCAAGAAGAAAATCAACAAGGTTGCTGTCTCCGCCGCCGATATCAATGATGCGGGCATCTTTTCCCAATCCGGAAGATTTTATAAAATCAAGAGAGGTGTGAGGTTTTTTCTGAGTCCAGCTTACCTGATTAGGATTTTTGGTCTCATATACATTTTCCCAGTGGTTTTTGTTGTCAGAAGAAATCATGATTCTTTTAATTGATTATTGATCTCTTCAAATTTATTAATTAATTCGTCAAGTTTCCCTTGTTGTTTCTTTATAGTTCTGGGCCTTAAATAAAACCAGTTAAAGGCTACCCATAAAGAGGTTACTGAATAAGTCAAAACAGCAGAACCAATGGTCATTTTTGAAGTATATTCATACATATAAAAGCATATTCCCAGAAACAGCATGATAAAATACAAGTTGAGTATGGTAGTCTGCATGAATTTTTGCTTGCTTTTTACCAGATATAAACTTTGTAAATATTCATGGTTAGATTGAGTCTGATCAATTTTGTAAAATACCATAAACATTTTGTTATAGGCCAATAGAAAGATAGCCATACCCAGAACTACAAGCACCATTCCGATTTTTGTTGTGATCATTTCCGGCTGATAACGATACCAGATGAAAAGAATTACTAATGAAGTAGCGATTAATCCAATATTAGCAAAGATGAGCCGGCGCAGATTCTGGTTTCTGAATTTTTTTAGCTTTCCAAGAAGCTCCTCCAGATTAGGTTTGTTGGAAGTCTGCTGCTTCCATATATTTTTGAAATCAATATTAGTAGCCATTTTCTTTAAACTTTTGCGTTAATTTTTCTTTTATCCTGTGAATCTTTACTCTGATGTTGGATTCTGAAAGTCCTACGATATGAGCTATTTCAGCCTGTTTTATCTCTTCCAGTTCCAATGAAATAATAATTCTGTCTGTTTCAGGCAACTCCGAAATAAACTGATACAGCATTTGTATCTGAGGTTCCATAGATTCCTGCTTTTTCTCTTCCAAATTAATGGGTAGATCAGTTTTGGTAAACTTCTTTTCCTTTTCAATCTGTCTGAGGCAGTTATTAGAGGCAATTCTGAAGATCCATGTTCCTATGCTGGATTCATTCCTGAATTTTGGGAGCTGCTGCCATACAATGATAAATGTTTCCTGGGCAAGATCCTGAGCAATGTCGGTGTCGTTCACATATCCCATGCATAAACGGAATATCCTTTGCCAGTAGAGTTCGTATATCTCTTCAAAAACCATTATTTCGCAGATAAAAAGTGAGTAAGCTGATTAAAATACCAATCCTTATCATCATACATAATGAAATGCAATCCTTTTGAAGCGTACTGCATATTGGCATTTTTTAAATTTTTGTATTGTCCTTCAATGGTTGGCTTAAGATTGATAAAAAAAGACTCCAAAAGGATAAGAGAAGGACATTGTATATTTTTTATTTTCTCTCTGAGGTCGGTATTGGAAAAATCACAATACATTTTAGCAAAAGTTTTTCGGTCAGATTTCATGCTCCAGCTGATTACAGTTTCCTGCATAGAACTATCTGCCAGAAGACGTGGCATAGCCTGAGTCTGCATTTTACGGAACTGTTCATCATTCATAGCGGTTAACTGAGTAATGACAGGAGTACAGTCGTTGTTTTCTTTTGAGGTAAAATTAGGATCAGCCATTGCTGCCAGGCAGGGAAGGGTGTCTACGATTACAATCTTACCTACAAGCTCAGGATAATCAGCGGCAATAGCCAAAGCCAGGCCGCCTCCCATACTATGCCCAATAATGGTGGGTTGGTCAATTTTATTATTCCTGATATAAGCAGCAATTCCTTTTTCCCAATCTTTAAAGCTGGCGTCTGCCTGTGGTTGAGTTCCTGCAAATCCGGACATTGTTAAAGTATAACAGGTGAAGTTTTTTTCAAATCTTGCAGTGGTTTCGTTCCATACATCTCCTGAAGAGGCAAATCCCGGAATGAAAATTAATGACTGATTCCCTTTTCCAGTTTTTTTAACTTCAAACGGATAGGTAGTTTCCTGACCGAATATATTGCATACTGCTAAAAAAAATAACATGATGATAAGAAGGAATGTAAATTTTTTCATGATTTCTAAAGTTTTAAAGTTTATTTGTCTTTTAGAGACGAACCTTCAAAAAATGTTACACAAAATTTATTTATTTTTTTGGAAAAATATTTCTCCTTCTCCGGAACCCTTATTATTAGGGCAAAATCATATGAAATTTATTTTAAAAAAATTGATGGCTGCTATTTTTGAATTATAAAATATAGGAATTAATTACTCCAATATTCTTCCATAGAATCGGCTGATATCAAAATAAAATCCTGGAATTTTATATTTGTCTTTTTCAAACTCCTGATAGTCACATTTCCCTTTTATACTTTGTGATTTTGTTTCCATTTGAAATCTGTTTAAAAGAACATACTCATCTGTAACGGAAATGACATGAAAGCCTGTCTCACATTTCAGCCCGTCACCGGAAGTTAGAATGGCGTTTAATAGTCCGTGGAAATTTCCTGCAATTTTTTCAGCAGTGACATCATCTTTATTCAAATGATACAGATAAGCAAGATAATTCATAGCGCGCAGATCCAACGGATTTTCATCCAAAGCATCCAGAAATAGCTGGATTCCTTTAGAAAGATCTTTTTGCGAAATACCTTCTCCACGATAATATTTGGCAACCTCTTCAGCCTTCTTGCCTGTTTTATAAGGTTCATATCCTTTTTGAAACGTGTAACCGAAATAAAGATGACGATATTGATTGCTGGTAAGAAGGGTATCGTTCTGTTTTAACCTTTTTAAAAGCTTCGGATAATAGAACTCTGAATTTTTATCCTCAATATTTTTTTGAATGGCAGCATAATCCGGTGCTTTGAATTCCATTTTTTGACCATGCAGGAAAGTAAGCAATAGAAAGAAGAATAAAGAGAAAAATGCTTTAATATTCATAGTTTGTATAAGGTTGTTACATTTTTTTATGATCGTAAAAATACGGAATATGTATCAATCGGTTAATATCGACTGACTATTTGTAAAAAAAATAATAAAATATTATCAAAGTGTTACTTTGTGTTAATAAATTTACTAACTTTATTCGGAATTTGAGATGTTACCCCTAACATTTGAAGGGGTAAATGGAATTTTTAACTAAAAAACTAAAAATATTAATGAGCAGTAGTATCCAAGATGAATTTAAAGTCTTCAAAGACGAATTGAGAAAGTTGAATATCGAAGTACAGAAAGTTGTAAAAGTAGGAAACGGGAGTATGGATTTCCATGAGGTTTTCTACAAATCGCCGAGGTATGAAGAGGTAAAGAGCATCTATGTCCAGCGTCATAATCTGGACAGTATGATTGAAAAATTTAAACAGGCCTATCATTAAAAAATAGAACGTTCGCCGCAGAGAATCTGCGGCGAACATTTTTTATAAATTACTGGAATATTAATCCTGATCAAGTGTAGAAGTCTTTTTAGTATCTTTCATTCCTATATAAACGACCAGAGAAAAAAGAATACATCCGGTAATATACCAGTAAAAGTATTCTTCTGAACCAATCTTTTTAAACCAAAGGGCAATATATTCTGCTGTTCCCCCAAATATAGCCACTGTAATCGCATAAGGCAGACCCACACCAAGTGCCCTGATTTCGGAAGGAAAAAGTTCTGCTTTTACCACTGCATTGATGGAGGTGTATCCACTTACAATAATTAATGCTGCCATAATCAGAAAAAATGCACTCCATATTGAAGTAGTTGTACTCAATGCTGTAAGAAGAGGAACAGTACACAGCGTTCCCAGAATACCAAATCCTAAAAGAAGCGGCCTTCTTCCAATCTTGTCAGATAGTCCTCCAAATACAGGCTGAAGGCATGCGAAAATAAATAGTGAAATAAAAGAAACCAGTGTAGACTCTTCCTTTGTAAGATGTACTGTATTCACCAGGAATTTCTGCATATAGGTGGTGTAGGTATAAAATGCCAATGTTCCTCCTAAAGTAAGGCCTACAACGGTAAGTAGGGCTCTAGGATGCTTCAGAAGCTCTTTTACAGTTCCTTTTTTCTTTTCGCTGATTTCTTTTTTATTTTCAAAAGCTTCCGTTTCATGAAGGTTGGCTCTTAGGTATAATGCAATGATAGAAAGCATAGCCCCGATTACAAAAGGAATTCTCCAACCCCAATCTTCAAGCTGAGCTTCAGTCAGAAGTAATTTTTGTAAAATAAGCTGAATTCCCAGCGCTATAAGCTGTCCGCCAATCAGAGTGACATATTGAAAGCTGGAATAAAATCCTCTTCTGTCCTGTGTTGCCATTTCGCTGAGGTAGGTTGCAGAGACTCCGTATTCACCGCCAACACTCAACCCCTGAAGTAGTCTTGCCAATAAAAGTAATAAAGGAGCCAGAATACCTATAGATTTATAAGTAGGTGTAAGAGCTATCAATAAAGATCCAAAAGACATAAGAAGAACAGAAAGAGTCATCGCTTTTTTTCTTCCGATCTTATCCGCAATGCTACCGAACAGCCATCCACCGATAGGACGCATAAGAAAGCCTACAGCAAATATTCCTGCGGTATTCATCAGTTGGGCATTCAGGTCAGAATCCGGAAAAAATGAATGGGAAAAATAAATGGCAAAGGCAGCATACGCATACCAGTCATACCATTCCACAAGGTTTCCGATAGATCCGCCTATGATGGCTTTAATTCTTTGAGCGGTAGTAATAGTGGACGAATTCATCATGATATTTTCCAGAAATTTTTGTTAATTATAACATCCAAGATACAAATTTTAGAAAAAAATAAACCGCTCTGAAAAAGAACGGTTGGTATACATAAAGGATTGTATTTTTTAAAATCTATACCCAATGGAAAGTCCGCTTCGGAAACCCGCCCAAGGGCCGTCCACTTTTATTCTGGTGCCATTGGCATTCGTTTCTACCGTATATTTTACAAACGGAATATCCAGATTTTCAATTTCTTTTTTTAGCTGAGCCTGCATATCAGGAGTCAGTACATAATCTGAAGTCATGGTAAAATCCCCTTTTCCACTTCCATAATGAGCTCCCGCGATCCAAAAATCCAGTACAAGATTCTGGCTTCTGGTAAGAAAGAATTGTACGCCGACCATTAATCCGCCACTGTTCCCTTTCGTATCTCCCTGCCCTTTAAGTGGTACTTGATAAGCCACTCCATTTGGACCGTTATAATCATAATAAAAATCAAAAGCATTGGATGTTACACTTGAATAGCGGTAATAGGGAGCAAAATAAAATCCTTTTCCATAACCTTTCCCGATATAAAACCTCGGCTCAATAGTGAAATTGGTCGCTTTTACCCTAAGATTCTGGAATCTTTTCTCATCTTCATCTTTCAGAAAAGCATTGATAAAAGGCACTTTTCCTTCCGGCATAGTTCCGAAACCAATATTCACGGAAAACCATTGGTTGACTGCCCGTTCATAAGACAGGTTGATATTTCGGAATGCATAAGCCGTTACATTGGTCTTGATGATATTCATCTTCTCTGCCGAACTGTTCTGAATTTCCTGAGCCCCCAACACAGAAAACAGGAAGCACGGAATTAATATGAATACTTTTTTCATGACTCTATATTTTGTGATGTAAAAAAATACCAGCAAAAAACGGGCTGAATTTAACATAATAACTGAAATTTTGAAGAAAACTTATGGATCGCTTTTTAATTGGTCTGTCATTATAATGTAACAAACATGAGGGATTGATTGTTTTAATGGTATAATTCATCTTCAGACATGAAAAAAACTATATATACCATCTTTTTTCTTTGCGGCACTTTTATGTTTTCACAAGAGACGAAAAATGATACGGCTGATGCTGTGGCCAGCAAAGAAATTCAGGAAGTTATTTTGAAATCACAACGTAAAAAGCTGTTTGCAGACAAAGCTGTTTATACTTTTGACAAAGAAGCTCTGGAAAAAGCCCGATACGCAAAAGATCTTCTTCGTACACTTCCGGAATTGCAGCTGGATCCGGTAGCAAATACCATTACCAGTACGAAAGGAGGAACTATACTGTTCCTTATTAACGGCATTGAAGCTACAGATATGCAGATCCGGAGTGTTGCACCCAGTGAGGTGGTAAAGGTAGAGTATTATGACATTCCGCCTGCAAGATGGGCAACGAGAGCAGATACGGTAGTTAATATTCTTACAAAATCTACAGAAACAGGATATGTTTTCGGAGCTGATATTTCTACTGCTTTAAATACCGGGTTTGTGAATAGCTCGGCCTATGCGAATTATACAAAAGGAAAAAATAATTTCGGACTGGAATATTCTTTGAATCTGAGAGATTATAATGACAGAAGGGTAAACAGTATCTATGACTATCAGCTGAACGGAAAACATTACCGTTCGGATGAAAACAGAACAGATCATTTCGGATATACTTTCCAGAATATTGCTTTGCGTTATACAAGACTTGTTCCCGATGATTATGCTTTTCAGGCTAAACTGAATATGGATATTTTCAACAGGTTTTCAAAAGGAGTGGGGCAGAGTGTCTTTACTGAAGATAACCTGAAGGAAGAGCACAGCATGTTTAAAAATAATGGCTCAGACTATGTAATTCCGAAGTTGGATCTTTATTATTCAAAAAAAATCAGTGAAAAAGATGAGTTGAGTATTAATGTGGTGGGTTCTTATTATACTACAAATACTACAGAAACAGCCAAAGAATGGGTGGTAGGTTCGGGATTGTCTGTGTATGACAATGATATGATGCTGAAAGCCAAACAGACGAGTATGGTGGGAGAGCTTGCTCATACACACGATTTCAAAGCAGGAAAACTTTCATCCGGATATCGTATTTCAAGGTCTTCTATTTCCAATGATCTGAATAACCTTGCCGGATATTCTCAATACAGTGTCACTTATCTGGAACAGTATTTTTATACCGAATTTGCAGGAAAAGTGAATCAATTCAGTTACCGCATCGGAGCCGGTCTTACGAATATTCATAACAAAAGTGCAGAGAATACTTTTGATGAATGGACTTTTACTCCGAAGGTGATTTTAGCCTATCAGGTTAAAGGTAATCAGAATCTTCGTTTTACCGCAAGCTACAATCCAGTGAGTCCATGGAGTAATGCTTTGAGTAGTAATGTGGTACAGCTGGCTCCTAATATTGTTCAGAGAGGAAACCCTTTTTTAGAATCACAACAGGTTTTTTCTAATAATCTGACCTATTCTTTTAATAATAAATATTTTGATTTTAATGCAGGCTTGTTTTACAGGTATACCAATCGTGTGATTAATCAGTATTATGTTCAGGATGATATATTGGGAGGATATGCACTGACTTATGAAAACGGGAAGAACGGACAGCGATACGGAATACAGCTGACAGGATCTTATAAACCCTTTGGGAACAGCTTACTTGTTGTAAAAGCTGTAATCACCCCAACTTCTGAAACCGTAAGGACAAGTACAGGTGCTTTGATCAAAAATGATTATTTAGGAAATTATTTTTCGCTTTCATCAGAATATAAATCTTTCTCAGTGCAGTATCAGTTCAATATTCCGGTATATAGCCTTAATGGAGCTTTCTTGAATACAAATGAAAACCAGAATAATGTTTTTGTGAGCTATAAGCATCAAAACTGGACGTTTTCCACAGGAATGTACTGGATAGGAATGCCTTCGGAATACAAAACGAAAAGTTTACCGGAAAGTTTGGTTGATTATAAAATTCATACACAGATTATGAACAACAAATCCATGTTTGTGTTAGGATTAAGCTATGATTTCTCTAAAGGGAAAAAAACAGAGATTCAGCGAAAGCTTAATAATGAAACTGCTCCTGCTGCAACCTTTTAAATGCAAGTTTGAATGTTAATAAGAAATCCCCGCTCATTGGTAGGAGCGGGGATTTTGTTTTATTATTTCTTGATGAATTTTGTATTCTTTGTTTCTGCAGCATTTTTTCCACTGACCTCAATGAAATAAGATGCTGGCGGAAGGTCTGAAATCTGTATGTTTCCAGATTTTACCTCTGAAGTTTTAACCAGTTTTCCATCCAGACTGTAAATATTGGCTTTAGAGTAATTATCTGTATTTCCCTTGAAGCCGATAAAGTCCTGTGCAGGATTTGGATAAACCACTAGGTTTTCTTTTTTTACTGCATTGTTTACGGCAAGGAATGTTTCACTTAATGCAAATGTAGTTTTTACATTCTGATTGATGCTCAACAATGGAATGCTGATATTTCCGCTTGTAGAATTAAGCAGTGCATATCTGTGAGAAGCATCGTAATAAGAATATGCTATATTGGTAATTGTTCCGATAGGGTTAGAATAAGTAACATCCAGAGCTGAATAGAGATTGAAATTCTGTGTGAATTTTACTCTCAGAACATTATTGTATGTTTGATTTCCTATAATTAAAGTTCCATATGCATCAGAAATAGCAGTCATTGTACCACTGAATAATCCGCTGGCAGAAGATGAGGAAAAAGTACCTTTCGCGGTATCGTTCTGTGTTGGTCCGTACGTTGTTGGATAATTAATATGAGTACCATTATCCACACTAAAATTTAAAGTTGCCTGTGTATTGACAATTCCTGTAATTTCCAGTTTAGTAGTTGACGCTTTGTAATAAACAGTTGTTCCTCCATCTACCATTTTAAGAGTAGAACCCGGGAATGTTGCTATTTCAGTAGAAGTAGGAGTGGAATAGGTTGTTTGTGACGCAGCTCCCATCGTAAGTCCTCCATTTGAAAATGTTGCGTTTGGTCCTGTTGCAGAGTTGTTTACGGTACCGGCTGTATTGTTATAATTGATAACGTTTCCGGAAATAGGATCATTGGATGCTTTTGTAAGCGTGATCTGCGCAGACATCATGGCAGACGCTCCTAGTAAAAGGAGTAAAGATTTTTTCATAGTCAGAATTTTTTGTTAAAAATAATTAAAAAATAGTATTCAAATGTTAATTTTTTCTCTTTTTAATTATATTTTTAATAAAAACGCCTGTTGATCGGATCAACAGGCGGTCTGTGCGTTAAAAATGTTAAGTTTAATTGCTTATTACCATTTTGCGATAAGCATAAATATCTTCGATGGTCACTACACTCATTCCTTTTTTGAGTGCAAAGTTCACAATTTCAGGAAGTCTTGCCATAGAACCATCTTCGTTGGTCAGTTCACAAAGTACGGCATCGTCACCCAGGTTGGCCATTTTTACAAGATCTACGCTACCTTCGGTATGTCCACGTCTTTCAAATACACCACCTTCTCTGGCAATCAGGGGGAAAACATGACCGGGGCTTGCAATATGCTCTGCTTCTGCATCTGATGCTACCGCTGTTCTGATTGTTGTTACACGGTCTCTTGCTGAAACACCTGATTCCACACCTTCTCTGGCTTCAATGGAAATTGTGAATGCAGTTTGATTTTTTGAATTGTTGTTTTCCACCATTGGACGAAGGTTGAGGTGGCGGCTTTTTTCCTCAGAAATACATAAGCAGACAATGCCGCTGCATTCGCGGATCAAAAGTGCCATATCCTGTTCTGTAATAGTGGAAGCGGGAAAGATGATATCGCCTTCGTTTTCGCGGTTTTCATCATCTACTAATAGAATACCTTTTCCCTTTTGTAATGTTTGAAGTGCTTTTTCTACACGTTCTCTGGAGGTAGCTCCGAATTGTTCTAATAATTTTTCCATGTTATTTTACTTTTAAAAGTTAAAATAGTCTTCGGTACATGGAAATGAAATACGACACAACAAGAGTCCATAAGGAATCTTATTGATCATCTCATTTTCTTCTCCCATCCAGACTTTAACTGTCGGTTCCGGAATTTCACCAGATCAGTCCCTTCAAAAGAAAGGAGTCGCGGACTGTAACCGCCGGTAGGGAATTTCACCCTGCCCCGAAGAAAACTTATACTAAGTTTTGCTGTATGTTGTAATTTAAATTTTTATTTCATTGAATAGTATTTAACGCACAGACCGCTAATTTCGGGAAGTTTTTTGAATTGGAGAAGATATTTTTCAGATTTATAAATTTGTAAAAGAGTATTTATTTTTAAACAGCTCTTAATATTTTTTCCATCTTCTTTCCTTTCGCCAGTTCATCAATCAGTTTGTCCAGATACCGGATATTTCTCATCAGCTCATCTTCAATTTCTTCCACACGATATCCACAGATGACTCCTTTAATTAATGAAACATTGGGATTCAGCTGTGGAGCCTGTTCAAAAAATGTTTTGAAGTCAGTTTTATGATCCAGTATTTCCTGCAGTTTTTTTTCGTCATATCCCGTCAGCCAGAATATGATTTCATGTACCTCTTCTTTGGTGCGTCCCTTTTTTTCAGCTTTTTGAATATAATGCGGGTAAACGCTGGAGAATGCTGTTGCGAAAATTCTGGTATTTTGCATGATAAATATTAGATTAGTTTTTTGATAACGTTATCAAGAATAGTATTGAATTCAGTTGGGTTTTCCAACATAGGATAATGTCCAACTCCTTCAATGGTCACGTAATCATAGTTTTTCAGATATTTTCGATTGGTTTCCGCATCGGTAGGAGAAGCATCCGAATTGATGGCGATCACTGGTACCTGAACCTGCTTTGCAATTGTATTCACGTCAGCTTTGTATAGCGGTCTGAGGACATTGATTGCCAGTTCAGGGGCATTCTGAAGAAATTCGTGCTGGAGTCTTTCCTTTACGTCAGAAGGAGTTTGTTTGGCAAACAGATATTGCGGCAGGATGTTTTCCACAGTATATTTAAAATCGGTTCTGTACTGTGATAAAACTTCTTCAGTCTGTTCTTCCGTATAAGATTCATCTAAATTTTTCAGGGTATCAATCAGAATTAACGCTTTTACCTGTGGGATTTTCAATGAAGCCTCAAGCACATAAGCTCCGGACATAGAATGTCCTACAAGTATAATTTCATTTGAATGAACAGCATCAGCAACCGCTTTAATGTCATCGGCATATCTTGTGATTGTCCATTCCTGCCTGGAAGAATCAGATTTTCCATGTCCTGCAAGATCCATTTGTACAATATGATACTGGCTGCTGAAATATTTCTGCTGGTCTTCCCACCATTCGGTATTGCCCAGCCATCCGTGGATGAAGATCAATGTTGTATTCCCTTTTCCGGATTCTTTATAATGAATTTTCTGACCGTCTGATGATATTGCAAATTTTTCCATATATAATTGTAAGTATTGGTGTATTATAAACCAAATTTACAAAATCACAGTGATCCTATATGAATGAGATTAGTGGATAAATCAAGATCCCTGTTAAAAAATGTTGATAAGTTATCCACAGAACTTATCAACATGATTTTCTATTGTGGAAATTTCACGAAAATTTATATTTACTGTAAATTAAAGAAATACAGTTAATTACGGTATTTTTTTTCAATGGTGGGAAAAGTTATCCATAGTTTATCCACAGGAGTAAATAGATACATGTAAAGTTATCCACAAATATTTTAAGATGTGGATAACTAAATATTTTTAATGTAAATTGTTTGAAATCAGTTGTTTAATTGTATTTCTGTGATGGTGCTGATATTTTATTTCAGACTTATCCACAAAACCGTTGGTTTTATTACTGATCTTTATAAATATTCCAAAAATTGAAATCGGTCATGGGAGCGTCTGTTATTCCGACATTTCTTCCCATCGTTACAATTTGCCCTCTATGGTATGTTCCGTGGAGAATGGCATGCTGGATATATTCGTATTTGGAAAAATCACACTGAAACCATTGGGATTCTATCTTTACATTTTTTGAAAGATCTTCTTCAGACAGACTTTCCACATAATCTACCAGCTTTTGTGAATTGTTTTTAATGGCATTGAAAACATCTTCTTTGCTGGTGGTTTCTGTTGTTTTTGTAAAATCAAAATCATTGTTTTCAGAAATATGGCTCCACCAGTATTCCTGTGTTTGCCAGATATGGTGTAGTGTTTTTAAAATAGTCGGGAAGCTTGAAATTGTTTCCTGGTTGAGTTGTTCATCAGACTTTGTGGATAACCAGTCGATGTATTTATTGACTACCCAATTGTTGTACTGTGCACTTTTGCTGACTAATGTTTTTAGGCTCATATGATTAATGTTTAGTTGGTGTAAAGGTGAATGTTATAAACCGAAATGTCTGTTTTTATCCGTGTTTTCAGGATTAATGAGTGCTTTGTTACTGTATGTTGCCGCTTCAAAATCACTGATATTTACAGAAAGAAAAGAAATATCAGGCAGTAATTCTGAAAGTCGGGTACAGATTTGTTTTGAGAGATCAGCTTTTTGTTCCGTACTGCGTCCCTGCATGATATATCCAAACACATGCAGAAAGTTTTTTTTGCCATTGCCTAAGCTGTAATACTGATAGGGTTGAATTCTGACTTTAATATCGTTGGGCGCAAAAAGGCCTGTTGCATGGGCCACTTCATAAATAGCATCCATTAACTCATCAGGAGTCTTCTGATGAATAATATCCTGTGAACAATCTATAATAAAATGAGGCATAGATTATATTTTGTGGTTTGATTTTGTGTAAGATAAAAGTAATAAAAAATATCAACGGATATCCAAAATAAAAACCGTTCTGTTTTTAGAACGGTTTGAAAATATGTATTTTTTACTTTGTGGATGCAGGTTTTATTGAACAGATTTTTTTATACTGTATTGTGGTTGCACTGCATGGGTCATGTCGAGAACAATATCATACATTCCTTCTTCTTTGATGGGAAAATCATAGGCATCAAAGGCAATACTTTTATCATCATTGTTCAGTCCCAAACTGTATCCCCAGTCGTTATTAAATCTGAATTTAAGATTACCTTTATTCAGTTTATAATTTCTCAGAAAATAAATATTGGGGTTTTTAAGATCAGTCTGTAGCGGAATGTCTTTTCCGTCCCAGCCGTTAGGAGTCGCATTTCCTATAATTCCCCAGGTAAGATTATGGGTATTCCTTTTGGCTGTTTTCACTGTTCCATCCCAAAAATGAATAACAAGAGTCTCTATTTTTCCATTTTGATCCGGCTGGAATGTACAGGTGAATTTTTCATCAAGCTGAAATAATGTTTTACTTTTTGGTAACAGCCCATTTCTTGGGTAACTGCCTTCTTTGAAAACCAGTCGTCCATCAGAACTTTTTATGTAGAAGTTTGAGTTTTCTGTAGAATAAACACCTTCCAGCTTTTTTAAATCCTCTGCACTCACTTTTGCAATGGCTGGAATGCGATAAGGTTTATTGTACAGTATTTTTTCTACCAAAGGAAGAATAAAATCGGTGTGTGACAATTCTGAATTTGAGATAACAATCAGACAAATATCATCTTCAAGGACTCTATAGTATCTGCTTCTGTAGCCAGGTCCGCCGCCATCATGACCCACTCTTTTTTTGTCAAAAACAGTTGAAATCTGGAAACCTAAACCATAATGATCCTTAAGATAGGGTGTGAAAGCTTTTTCTAAGGTTTCTTTTTTCAGGAGGGTGTAGTTCTTGAGTGCTTCATTGAATTTGAACAAATCTTCTACGGTAGAATACATTGCTCCTGCGCCAAAAGGGTGATCTGTTTTAAAACGTAATGCTTCGTTAGACAGGTTCTCAGATAAGAATTCATATCCGAATGCTTTATTTTCATCGGTAACGTTGTTGAAATGAAATCCGCTGTGATTCATTTTCAGAGGTTTCAGGATATTATTTTCTATGACTTTATCATAATTCAGACCGGTCACTTTTTTAATAATATAGCCAAGAATATAATATCCGGAATTGGAGTAATCCCAATCCTTACCAGGGGAGAAATTCAGTGGTTTTGCAGAAATATATTGTAAAAATGTTTCTTCATCTACAGTATATTCAGAGTTGGTATCATTGGGAATTCCTGAAGTATGAGATAACAGATTGGCAATAGTAATACTGTCGCCCTTAGGAAAGTCAGGGTAATATTTGGACAGCTTGTCATTCAGAGATAATTTTCCCTGTTCTTCCAGTTGAAAAATAACTGTTGCGGTGAACATTTTTGTGGTGGAGAAAACCCTGTAGAGGCTATTATTGGTATTTTTCTCTTTTTTACTAGCATTTCTGTAGCCATAGCTTTTTTCAAAAATGATTTTTCCTTTTTCAGCAATCAGAACAGAACCATTGAACAATCCTGCCTTTTCATACGTTGAGAATAGGTTTTCCAGTTTTTTAGATTTCTGCGAAAAAAGGGGATGTACTGCAAGTAATAAAGCTATACAGGTTAAAATAGATCTCATGTAATTTTTTAAATAAGACACTTTTAAGTGTGATAATATTACATGGAATTTGAAAACTATTTTATTAGTACTTATCTAAAGAGGATTCTACTTAATTTGAATTAATGTTTTAACCCCATAAATCATAATCATGGATGCTTTTCCCGTTTCAATAAAATATTTTATGATTTTTCCATGCTCAACAATAATTTTTCCAAAAGTGAGTTTCTCATTTCCGTGTCCTTTAAAATTTCCGTACAGCTCATTTTTTGCATGCATAATGAGACCGGATTCTAAGACTCCGTTTTCGGATGTGATGAGTTTTTGTGTTGTCAGAATACTATAATTATTGGAGTCAATGATGGTAGAACAAATTAGAAGTTCTTCATCATTAATTTCTACATATAGGTCAGGATATGTATTGAAAAATGATTGGTTGTCTTCATGAAATTTTGTCCATTGAAAGGCGTCGTAAGGTTTAATGGTACTTCTTTTTATTTTTGAAATACAGATACGGTGCTTGGATTGATCGGTCTTTTTTATCATAACTCTTGTTTTAATTTTAAAGATGACTGGCATAAGTAAGAATGTTTATTATAGTACTTTTCTTTCATACAATTTTGCCTTCTTAAGTCCGAAATTATTAATTCTTATTGTCGGCGAATCCTCTTCACAATTTGGCAGATTATCATAAAGCTGATCAGTTAATTTTACTATTCCGGGTGTTACCGCATGATCAAATTCATAGTTTTTTTTCATTAGTGGTAATTTCCAATCCAGACTGCCTTTTACCAAATGGAGAGGGAATACTGAAGGAATGTACGGAAACAATTTCATCCCATTTTATATACTCTGTTAGGCTATTTTGTTTAAAATAGAAGCCATCATTTGTATATTGAAATATTCCATCATCTTTATGCAGTCTGTCCATTTCTTTTTCAAATGAATCATAATCTTTTTCTTCGTCAGGGGAATAGAGTTTGGCTACTGAAAATATAAGCACAACAAAACACAGAAAGATAATGACAAATGAAATTTTTTTGTCGTCAAAAACGGGATAGTAAAACAAAGTGAGAATGAGAATGAAACAGGTGGCTGCGATGATCTTTTTCATATTATAATTTTTCAAAGTACTTCCCTTTGAACTGATATCGAATTCTTTTATCTGTAACTCTGGAATCATCCCGAATTAATGGGATACTGATGATTTTCTTTTTAGCATCATATTGATTAGTTTTATTTTTTACTTTTTAACTGAAATACATTTCCTTCAGGATCTGTTCCGTCACAAAGCAGGAAAGGATAATTCTCAAAGGTTTTAATTTCTCTCATGCGGATGTTTTTTGAGACCAACTCATTTCTTGCTGATTCTATATCAACATCAATTTCAAAAACAATTTTAGTATTGTTGTCAAACACATGGCCTTCTTCTATTTGATCAAGATACTGATCTCCGATTTTGTGTAACCCGATATAAACACCACCAGCATCAAGCAAAACCCATATTGGATCTTCTTCTATCACTTTCAGATTAAAATTTTCTACATAAAAATGGGCGAGCAACGAAACATTTTTTACATACAGAATAATGGTACTAAAGCGAGCATTCATCTTGTATTAATTTTGAGTCTGTGGTTCGTAAATAAGCTGTACTACGCCAGATCTGAATACATTGGTTTTAATTAATTTTAAATTTAATCTTTCCTTCAAATCTTCAAAAAGAGGTTTTCCTTTCCCCAGAGCGACCGGATGAACGGATATTCTATAGGTGTCAATAAGGTTGTTCTGAATAAAAGTTTTAATAAGACTTGCTCCTCCATACAGCCAGATATCTTTTCCGCCCTGATTTTTTATTTCTGAAACTTTTTCTGCAATGTCAGAACTGATAAAAACAGCATTTTCATCTTCTCTGTTTTGACTGGAAAAGACAAATTTATTTTTTGAATGAACCGCTTCCCAAACTTTTTGTTCTTCCGGATCTGTATTCTCTTCCGGCTGATAATTTCCCCAGGCATCATAGCTTACCCTTCCGTAAAAAATAGTGTCTATTCCGGAAAGAAATCCATTAAAATCCATATCATCATCCATGATACACCAATCGGTTTCTCCGTTGGGTCCTTCAATAAAGCCGTCTAATGTAGTGGCAAGGTCTAGTATTATTTTTTTCATTTTTTTAAGATAGGTATGAGTTGGAAATAACGATAAAGATAGGAATGTTTTGCTTTTTTTTACTAAAAATAAGGTTTGTATTATTCTTTGATTTTCAACACTTAAATAAATATTTAACTCAAAGCCATTGAGGCAATTATTATAATCAATAAAATACTTACGTACAGAAAGCTTGTTCCTCCTTTTTTGCTCAAATATTTTTTTTGCTGTTCATATTCCGGAAATTTTTCCTCTGCTTTTTCTATAGTTTTCTTTGCTTTGTTGAGGTAAAGAAGATTTCCCCAAAAACCTACAATAATAAGCATGAAAATTGTAATAATATAGCCAACCAGTTTGGTTTGCTCCACCCCAATTATTGGGGCTAAGAAAAATTTTTCAAAGCAGCCTTCAACAAAGAAGAATGAGTAAATGAGTATGGCTTCCAGATACATTCTTCTATAGAGAAACCAGAATACGCCAAAGAAAAAAGCAGCATAGTTAAAGGTGAATTTTTTTCCTTTTTCAAAAAGATTTAATTTTTCAAGATAATATGGACTACTTTCCTGAAAGAAATTTTCATATTGTTGAATTGGGTTCATAGTTGAGTTCATAAAATTTTATGTTGGTTGAAATAATATAGGTAAATTGGTTTTCACATGATTTTCACAACAAACAATCTCCTGTCATTCATGTCAATGTCGAGTTCTTCTGCGTAACAAAATTAGTGCTATCAGAAGCATAATAATCACAAAAGTGGCTATGTAAATAATAACTTTATATTTATTATTTTGTTGGTTAAGTGATGATATTTCTTTTTTTTGCTCATTGACCTTTCTATCGGATTGATTGGAGCCGTCTACAATCAAATCTGTAAGTTCGGCATGATTGGATGTATCGGAATTTTCAGATAATTTTTTATACTGAGAACTTAGAGATTCCAGTTCTTGTAATTCTGCAGAAGAAAGTTCGTCTAATCTTTTTTGTACAAAACAATGATCGGAGAGGAGCAATCCGGTATCTTTTTCCTCATAGGCGAAAATCAGATATTTTCCTTTTTGGGTAAAAAGAACATTACATGAATGAAGTGGAGATCCGAAAAGGGTAGCAGTCTGCTGATAGAACTCTCCATAATCATTTGATTTGTAGACTTTATTTATTTTGACTTTGCTTAAAATATTCTGGGCAGTTTTGAATCCTGAAGGCACTTCTGAGATATCATATACTTCACCAATCAATACAAAGTCAGCATTTTCGAACGAAGATTTTAAAGTGGGTTCTCCATTACATTTGCAGGCTAAAACTTTTAGGGAAAATAATAAAAGGAAGAGTAAAAAAACTTTGAATTTCATGGGGTTTGTTTTTTTCTTGATTGAAGAAATTAGTCTATTTGTTCAAAATATTTGTCATTGATGCTTCCGTCAAATTCATTAGAAAGGATATTCCCTAATCTATATCTGAATTTTGTTTTAAAATTACCCGTTAAACGAGGCTCAAATACAGTTGCAATTTCTTTGGATTTTAAAACGAAAAACTTAATACCTACGCCGCAAGTATATTTTCTGAAGCCATCTATTTTTTTCCATTGATGATTTTTATCTAAACCTTCAAGTTCTAGTATCACATTATTGCCAAAACCGATTATGCGCTCTCTTTCTTCCATATTATAAATGGTAACAGGAAATCCATCGTAATACGTTATAATGAATGGAATCTCTTTTGATAATTTTAAACCAGCAGCTAAACTATCCATTTTGATATCATAGTCTAGATTTGATATTTTTGTAGTATCAGTATATGTTTTAATTAAGGGTGTTTTTTGAGATGTATCCACAAAAATTCGGAGATCCTTATACTGACGTTTATTAAATTCTTGATTAAGAGCAATAAAATCCTTGTTCCGATAATTTTTTTTTAAAATTTCACTATACCATTCAATACCCGTATAGCTGAGTGTGATTTTTTTTTCAGGCTGTCCGATGTACTGTATTTGTTTATATCTAAAAAGATTGATGTCTTCCGTTTGTTCTATGGTAATGTTATTTAAATCTTTTTCGTAAATATATTTAGGATAAATTATTTCCTGTGACCATAGCAGGCAGGAGAAAAGAATTAGATACACTGTGATATATTTTTTCATCGGTTAAAAGTTTTATAAAGGAATAAAGCCGTTCTTAAAACGGAACGGCTTTCAATATATTGTCAACATCAGATTAGCGGTAAGGCAGATTAATTTCTTCAATTTTTGCTCTCAAATCTCCAATGGTATACGCTTCCGGGTTACACTGGATTTGCGGAATATTATGGGCTGATAGGAAATCATTCAAATCATCACAATTTTGAAGAATATTAAATTCTTTATTGTCTAGATCTAAAACAATTCCTTTGGTTTTTCCATTGATAGAATAGGCAAGAGGACTTAATGCCCCTAAGAATGCTTTAGACCATAAGCCTTTCATATTTTCTTCAAAATAAATGAATCTTCCATAATTCAGAACTTTACAAAATCTTGAATATTGGTCAGGATCATATCCTTTATCGTCCCTGTTGGTATATTTTCTATAGGTCTGAAAATACATTTCCCCTTTATGCGAAACGGCTAGCGGAAATTTAACCCTTTTATTCTTTTGCTTAAAGTAAAAAAGAGCCTTTTCCGGCAGAGCAAGAGAATCACATTTTTCACAAACTTTGAAGTATACTTCTTCGGTGGAAGAAGGTTTTTTATTTAAAACATCTTCCAGTGTCATATAAACGCCTTCCGGAAAATCTCCTTTTTTGATGGATGGATATTCTTTCTCTTGTCCGGTTACTATGCCGGAAATAAAAAGAAGAGAAAATAAAATAAACAGTTTCATGGTTTTGTTTTTTCTGAGGGACTAAATTACAAATAAGTGAATAGGGAAATAGAATAAAAGATTGTTTATTCTGTATCATTATAAGAATTTACCTTATAAATCAGCTGAAATTTCACTGTATTTTTCTTGGAATTGGGATATTTTTCTTCATTGACCTGTTTTTCGAATTCTTTCATAATTTCCAGATCCAGATCATCTTTAACCGCATATTGGATGTCATTCTTCTTTTTTCCTAATTCGAATTGAACCATTATTTTTCCTTCTTTCTTAGAGTTTTTGAACAGGTTCTCAAAGATTCCGTTGGTCTTTTCTATAATAGCCTGAATATCCTCAATGGAAAAATTGGCCTGTATTTCAGGCTCACTGCTTAAGAAGAGTACTTTTTCAAGTTTTGTTTCCTTGTTTCCCTTATCGGTCATGTACACTTCATTACCATTTCTATACTTTTTGAAAGTTCCCTCCGTTGTATAAGTTCCGTTATCAATGGGATTGTTGTAAGCATTTTTATTGGGAAACTCATCAAGCCAGAATAATTTCAGCTTTTCTTTCAGGAAATTTACGATGTATTCATGATTTTCGGTTTGCAGAATGAATAAAGGCTCCTGGATGTCAAACGAAATGGTGGACCAATAATATTTTAATTCATCTTCATTGGCCTTTCTGATCTTATAATTTCCAGAAACTTCTTTTTTAAATTCATTCCATATCTTTTTTGAGTCATCCAGTTTTTTTGCCATTTTCCCTTCAATTTCCATATCATCTATGTGGAAAATCAAACTGTCAGGTATCGTTTTTAAGCTTTCAATATTTTTAAATCTTTTCCAAAGAGTTGGACCTATAATTAAGTTTTTTCCCAATAGATCATTATTGAGTGTATTGGTGAGGCTCTCAGTAAGCATTTTTTTTGCTTTCTCATTTGTTTTATCATCAGCATAGAGATAAACCACACCGGAAGGAATGGTGATTTTCTCTGTGATTTGTGCCTTGACAGCATTGACAATGAATAAAAGGAGTAGAAGTATTTTTATTTTCATGGGTTGTTTTTTAGGTGGATAGATTACCGTTTATCAGCGGCTCATTAGTTTTATTTTAATTATATAAATATTTAAGATTCCAATGATCCACCAGATAGGAATTTTAAAAATAATATATAAAACATTAAATCCATCGACAATTTCAAATTTATTATTAACATTCCTTAATTCAATTTGAGTAGAAATAATGGGAACAATAATGAAAAAAAATATTCCAATTATTATTTTGCTTATTCTATTTGCTTTAAGCAGTTGATTTTTGCTTAAAATGTATAAAATGATATTAATAACTGTTATAATTAGAAAATCAGAATAGCTGAAAAAGACAAAAGGTTCGGCAGGTTCTATAAAAATATTGTTCATTATCCTAAGATCATATAAAATGTATGATAACTGAATTTTAAAACAAAGGTTCCCCGTTCAAATCCGTGGTCAGCACTTCACTCATATAATCAAAAAAAGGACGCATGGCAAGTAAGGTTTGCAGCGCTTCTTTTTGAAAATTGTCTGATAAAACTTCCTTATCGGTAAACTTCCGCATCACCAGAAACTGCTTTTTTCTGATTAAATCTATAGCCGGATGATTTTTATCAAAACCTCGTGGGGCTGTTTTTACAGCGTCACCTTTAAGTTCTCCAAAATATTGTATAAAAGTTTTGTCAGAGATAATTTTTTCAATTTCTGTACTGCTGATTTCAAATTCTTTACGGATACGAAGTAAATCTTTAGCTTCCGGACCCCAAAAACCGCCGCCTACAAAACTGTTACCCGATTCCAACTGAATATAATATCCGCCTCTCAGCATAGGTTTTGAACGGGAATATCCCACTCCGAAATAGGGTTTATAGGGCGTCTTGTCTTTGGAAAAACGAACGTCATTATAAATCCTGAAAATATGGATTCCTTTCAGGTTGTCATATTCCTGAAGTTCATGATAGATATGATTAAAAAAAACTTTGTTTTCTTTTACAATGGTGTCGTATTCGGATTTGTGTTGAGCAAACCATTCACGATTATTGTTTTCTTTTAAATGGGTAAGGAATTCAAATGCTTTTTTCATGTTGTTATTTAGAGAAGTTATGCTTGTTTCCATTGCAGTTCAATATATTTTGTACAGTCGTTTTTCATATCATCATATTCATCAAGTAAAATGGCTGAACCTCCTGTTTTTACTACTTCCTGTACTATTTTATAAGTTTCTTTCGCTCCCTCAGGATCTAGACCTGCTAAATGAAAAACAATATTATTTGTTTTTGAAAGTGTTGCATATAAAGTTAATAATCGTCTTTGGTTACCTGCAAGGGTATTGACCTTTATTTTTTTATTGATCCATTCCGTTTCATAAATTTTTGCTGCATAGGGACTGGCTGGGTTGGTGTTCTTTCTTAAATATTTTCCCACCGTCATAGGATAAAAAATGTCTTTGAAATTTGATTCTCTGAAATGTTCAGCAAAGGCCATCTTTTTGTGGATGATAACACTTTCATGGTTTGTTTTACCACAAAATAGATCTTTAAGAAACATTTCCGTTTCATAAAAGTGTGGTCCTTGGAAAAGATTTATAATAATAATTTCCCCTTCATTGAGTGTAAATGCAGGAACGTAAAACAGGTCTGTTTGTATTCCTTTGTTTTCGATGAGTATTTGCGCTTTTTTTATCCAGCCAAGCTTGTCAAATAATAGTTCTTCATATTCTTTATTCCCCTTAATAGCTTTAATAAGATTTTCAGCATTGTCCGGGATATTAGTGATATGATTGAGCTTGTTTCCATATTGTAACTTATAATGATAAAGCTCAATTAAATTGGATGTGTTATTGGCTCTTTCTAAAACAGTATGATGCAATTGATCTGCTTCGTCATTTCCTTGTGGCTTTAGCCAATATATCAAATTAGAAATCCCTATACGCTCAATGATGTTTCCTTTGTTGAATTGATCAACAAGGTAATTGGCAACAGCTTTAGTTCCAAATGCATTCAGACAAGGTATCAGAAATATTCTGTTGAAACTAGGATCTTTATAATGTATTGCTGTTGTTAATAGAGACTCAAATAGCTCTCTACTGAAGCTGGTATATAAATAAAGTAAGTCAGCAGCAAAATATTTGTCGGGCATTTCAGAATCACTTTGAAGAAGATTTAGTAATTCAGCTGTTTGTTGATCCGATAAATTCTGATTATTGGCTTTGAATTCAGTCAAGGCTTCGTTCTCCCGTTCATAATCAGGATCAAAGTATTTGCCAATGATTTTATATTTTTCGAGGGCAGCTTTAATTTCCATAGTTTGTTTCTGGCTAAAGAGCTTAATGTATTGGTTCGAGTGGGAAAATTTTAAACTAAAATCAGTTGTTAACTACCCAATTTTTTTGTTCCAAAATGAGCTTGTATCAATTTTCTTTTTTTCAAAATGATAAATTGAAAAAATATCACTTGCAATTCCTTTTGATAAATTGCCTCCCCAGAATATAATATCATTGCCAAACATTGAAAGTACATGTTCTTCATGATTCAGGATTAAAAACCGATGTCCTAAATAGGGAATAATTGGAGGAACATTTTGGTTCTTCAAAATATCTTCTGTCACACGATTGGCTTCCATTATCCATTCAATTCTTGCTTTTATGAGGGGAATGTCCTCAGGATATGAATAAAAGGTAGGACCAAAATCAATGTCTCCTTCACCACCATTATTATCTATTCCCGGCTTGTCAAGTCCGTTCATCGTCCGGTAATAGTTCTTTAATGACTCCGGAAAAGTGATGTTCAGTTGCTTCTGAAAATCGTCCAATTCAGACTCTGACAATCCTTTTTTCCATGTACTGCCTTCCTGAATCTGGAATCCCCAGCATTCCATCAGATCTACTTTCTGCCAATATTTTTCACTTTTCTTTTTTATCCATTGAAAGCTTGAAATTGAATTATCCAGTTTTTTAAATTGTCTTTTTTTCATTTACAAAAGAATTTATTTATTCTATTCACGGTTACTCCATTTTGATGACCTCCAATTGCCTCAAAAGCTTCATTTGTTCTGTCCTGATTTAGAAAGCTGGAACATGTTGAGGAGAAAGTGACATTTTTACTCGTTCTCAAAAGTAAAACCATTTTCCTTATCCATTTGTTCGCGTTCTTTTTGTGATATTCTTTTTCTTAAAACCCTTGTAGTATAGCCTCCTTTTACAATATTTTTATCAATATACATCCAGTCTGTAATATTGCGTTGATCAATCTCAATAGTATCTCCCAGTTTTACTTCTGTTGTTGAAATGGGATCTCCGTCTACAATTCCATAGAATTTATCACCAGAATATTGAACTGCGCTTATCCAGATATGTTCACCTCCGGAATCAGCAGTGGTAAATCTTTCTTTCAGTGCAAAGTTGTAATAATCAGGGTTTGGGCTTTGTATTGCTTCTTTGAACTTGTATAATGATTTCTGGGCATTTTCTATGGCTGTATTCATTTCATGGTCTTCTCCTTGCAGAATATGAATATCAGGTTTATTGTCTCTTTTTACAACTTCATCTTTTCTTTGACAGCTTACTGCTATAAGGCCTAAAAGTAGGTAGATTGGATATTTAAAATGCATTATTTAATCTGATCGTTTTAATTTACATTTCTTAATTATTAGTCATTGGTCTTATTATCCATCAATCTTTGTTTCAAACTTTCTGATAACAAATTGTTTTCTAGTAAGTAGTGGGTCATTATTTTCAGGAAATACCGGCATTTTTTTAAATAATCTTTATCTGGTAAGACATTATCGGTGTCATTTAAATAAGTGTTGGCTCTGTTGATAAATACTCCGGCCCCTTCAAATTCTTTGCTGAATAATGTTCCAATTAAGGAAATATAGGAAACAAATTTATATTCACTGTGGTTTCTACGTAAATATTGAGGAGGCATCTTTTTGTTCATCTCCTGAAAATAGGAAATGATTCCGATATCTTTCAGGTATTTTTCCTTCTCAATGACAAACCAGTCGTCCACTATTTCGCCATCAAAATTCATTTCAAGATCATAATATCCGATGGGTTCCAGGTTTTTAAGATAGATTTCGTTTTCCACACAAAGACTTATTCTTGCCCGGATAATAGGTTCCTGGTATTGCTGTTCAATCCGATATTGGTATCCCTCAAATACAAAAGTAATTTCGTGACGGGCAAAGCCTCCTATAAGTTCATCAGGATCTTCTGAGAGTATTTTGTGGAGCGTGTGAAATGCTTCATTTTTGAGATGAAATTTTTCAGCTCTTTCGGTAAGTAATGTTTGAAGTTCCTGAGCGTTCATATCATGATTATTAGTCCCCAAATCTACATATAAATACCAGAATAATGATGCAGATCATGTTAAGTTAAAAAATAAACCCATTCTGAAAAAGCAGAACAGGTTTTCTTCGTAATAGAACCCATATTAAATCATCTATAATCATGTTTTTGTAGCATCGGTAAAGCCAAAAGAAGTATTATAAATGACCTTATTATTTTTTGCTACTAAGACATTTCCATTAAAAATGCCTGTTTGATGAGCCTACTTCATCAGAGAATCAATTTTAGCCGTCTTTTTGTTTTGAGCAAATGAATGGTTAATGGGAAGTAGTAGTACTGTGAGAAATAGGAATAATTGTTTATAATATGGCATGATTAGTTGGTGTTATTTTCTTTGAGCATTTGTTCAATAATTTTATCATATTCTTTTTGTATTTCCGGTATTGTTCCGTGATCAGTTTCTGCATCATATTTTTCCTGAAAACGTAAACATTCATCACCAACCAGTTCGCTTAAGTTTGAAAATTTTGAACTGAAATCTTTTGAATTTTTTATTTCCTTATTAATTAAATTTTGCAATTTGTACGCGAAAGCCTGAGCGATGTCAAAATGCTTTTGCTCATGATTCAATAGATGATCAGAATAAAAAGATTCATTTAACCAGGATTTTGATTTGTCGAATACGGCATAGGTTCTGATCTTCATTCTTCCTGTCCATATTGAATTCGAGACAATTTCATAACCGATATTAAAAGCAGTTCCTGCATGATCAATCGTATTATTGTCAGGAACTTTACCCTGAAAGTCTTTTTTTTGTAATTTATAATCAGGCTTCCATTCCATGGTTTGTGAATAAGAGAAGAGGCTGATAAAAAACATAATCATTGCTAACGTATACTTCATTCTGGAACTTTTTATTGAAGGGTAAATCAAAATAAAACAAGTGATAAGGCTGATCTTGCGAGAATCCTTATCAGTAAGGAACTGATCTCAATACAGAATATCTGCATCTGAATTGATAAGAAAGATTGCTTCAGAAAAAGTATCCGCAATCTTTACAGGTATTTTATCTGTATTTTTAAATATCCCGTTTTTCTCTTTTACAAAACCGATATGATGGGAATTAATCAGATAGTCTGCAAATACAATGAAGCTCTTATCACTTTCGTTATGGTATTCTTCGAGAATTCTTGCCAATGGCCAGATGGAAAACATATTCTTTGTCCAGTCCCAATCTGCAAAACCATCCAGTTTTAAATACAATTCTTTACAATCATCCGGAAACTGAAAGTCAAGGATTTCTTCGACAGCTTTTATATCTTCTGTTGTTGCGGGTGGGCTAAGTTTTATATTTTCACTTACCCATGTTTCTTTAATTGTATCGATTCGGAGTTGTATCATAATGATAAGAGATGCTGGTATTTTCCGCCTTTTGAACTCATTTATATAAGTTTATTTTATTTTTTTTAGTTTTTTGATTTAAAGAGGGGAGGCTCAGTATAAATGTTTTTACTTTTAAATTCAAAACTTCTTTGTGTTTCTGTTAATTGTAAAGTTTTTTTTGTTTGATAAATCCAATGGGCAAAACTGCTTAATGATTGGGGTGCATTCAGACTATGAACTTTTATAGTTTTCCTGATTTTACCTTTTCTAATAAAGAAATTATAATATTCCCCATCCTGATACTTTTCAAAATATAAGGTGTCTAAACTTTTGAAGTCTATCTTCGAAATAAAGCTATCCAGTTTTAATTTTTGACTTTTATTCAGGACTGAAAGATAGCTGGTTTTGTTTTTGGGTAATTGGTTGTTTTCCGGAGCCCAATTTTCATACAAAAAAATCGAATCATTTTTATGGCTGAATTTTATTGAGAAATCTGTCTCAAAACTATTGCCATAAGAAAAATCAAATTCATCAAATTCTTGTTTTTTACACCCCAAAAATAAAATTAAAATAAATAAAATGAGAACTCTGTTTTTCATGATTATTTACTGATTCTTAGTTTTAGTCTTTCAAAAACCTTTTTTGTGAAGTAAAATTCTATTGCGAATAATGAGTAAAAAAATAGAACTGAAAATATAACCAATTCAAGATCCCCCGGGAAATCGGGATCAATAATTTTTTTTATGATAGCCCATAAAAATAGTAAGGTGAGAATGGAAAACCAAAAGTATCCCAAAAAGCTTAGTCTTAATTTAGGATGTTGAAGGTCATTCTTTTTAAAAACAATAATGAGAATAGGAAGGATTGATGTGATAGGAGTTTTTATTCTAGCAACCTCAATTCTATTTTTAAATTCCCTGCCATAGAATAATTTTCCATCAGTGGCCAACGATGCTGTGTTGGCTAAATCCAGTATCATTGAGCTTCTTTTTGAGTTCTTTCTAACTGCCTCATCTATTTCAGCACTGCTAAAATTTAAATTCATTGTAATCATTGTATTTTTTAATGGATGATTGTAAGGTATGATTATCTGAAAATTTTAATCTGCTGCAGAACTCCTTTCTCATCTTTATAACTGAAAATATAAGCTCCGCGCTGTACTTTTGATAAATCTATCGTTTTATTATAATAGGCAAACCCTTTGTGGACTTGATTCCCGTCGATGGAATAAACGGCGTATTCAAATTGATTGCTGTTATTTTTATTACTGATGACAAAACCGTCTCTGGCTGCATTGGTATACACCTTTTTCTCCAATGTCCTATTATCATTTGCTGTGGTTTCAGAGAGTACGTTTTCGCTGATATCTGCCACCTGTATGCTTTTAATTGCTGAGCTGGTGAGAGAAGTTGTACTTCCTCCGATGATGTATAGTTTATCGTTATATATTTCCGCTGCAGCGTGTCTTCTGGGAATCATGTTGGAGGATAGTGGATGGAATTTATTGGTGGAGGTATCAAAATAGGCCAGAAAAGTTTGATTATTATAGCCTCCTGCAATAAAAATCTTATTACCGGATACGGCTAATGAGTGTCCCGATATCCCGGCGGGCATCGTATATTGATCGGTCCAGAGATTCGTGTTGAGGTCGTAAACATTGATGAGACGGGATGAGGTACCGTTAAAACCACCAATGACATAAAGCTTGTCATTCACAATTTTGCCCTTTGTTTCTCTGGCTGTGGGCATATCGGGTAATGGATGCCATGTATCGGAAGCAATATCATAATACTGGAATCTGTTAGAAAATACAGTGGTTTTCGCTCCGTTGAGTCCGCTGCCCCCAAACACATATATTTTGCCATTATGAATGGCAGAACCTGCATTTCCTGTGTAGGAACGATTAACAGCGCCCTTCGTTATGGTATTGGTTGCAAGATCCAGAATTTCAAGATGGCTGTTTCCCCAACCGTTAAAAATATAAATTTTATTATGGTAAGTCTCCGAATTAGCAAATTTTTTAGAAAGCAGAGTAGTATTGAGAACACTCCATTTGTTATCCGTAATATTATATTTCTCAATATAATTGGCGTTAGCTCCCTTGTCCTGATACCCGTTGCTCACATAGATATTGTCATCCACAATTACACTGGCTGTGGCCCCTCTGCCTGTAGACATATCTTTGAGACTCTTAAAATGAAGGGTTTGTGTATGGGCTAGTATTGATCCTAAAAATGAAAGGAATAATAATTTTGTTTTCAATGGTATAAAGTTTAGTGTTTTATAGGGGTAAAGTCAGAAGTTATAAGGTTGTGTACAAATACATCAGGATTTTCCTTCATTAATGTATTCCAGATAATCCTGCTCTAAATTATTAATTTCTTCAATTAAAAAATCATAAATATTTCCTTCAAATACTTCATGATCTTCCTCGTCGTATTTGTCATACTCAATTTTTATGATTCCGTTGTCGGTATATGCCCTGTAGAGATTTCCACTGCGCTTGAAAAACAGTTGTCCCAATGGCTTTTCTTTATACTCAAGGGCTTCCTGATGTTTTTCTTCAAATCCCATCCAGGAAGGCATTTCTTCATCCTGCGAAAGTCCGTACACAAAAAATCCATACCCGAATTTCCAGCTTGGAAGAACATCAAATTCCTGGGGACGTTTCCAGATCTCTTCTTTCACTTCAAAAAGTAAGGACCCGAATGAGGTCAGAAAATCCTTAACATCTTCACTGAAGGTAAATCCTGTGCTTTCTTCATATTTTCTGATTTGTTCTTCAGTTGCAGGACTGGCCACGGAGCCCATCACGAAAAAATCATCATTTAATTTCTTTTTCCTGTCCCAGAATTCTTCTTTTGTTGCCATATTTTGTTTTGGTGTTACGTCGTCAGCACTGATCAGATCGTTATTGAAACAAAGATAAGAGAAAGTTTGAGGATAAAAATTAGTGCGGTGGTGGATTTTATTTTATTTCTGTAAAATAGGGAGACTTTGTAGAGCGAGGTTACTGCCTTCTGCAATGGTGCAAACTCATGTTATCAACAGTTATTATCAATCTTTTTATCTTCCATAAATAACTTTATCCAATTCGGATTTTCATTATTTTTCGGAATACATTCGATTAAACTTTTATTATTTTTATAATTTTCTATAGCTTTTTTCCCAAACTTGATTTTCATTTCATAAATTTCATCACCACCATATCCAATCCAGGCTTTTGTTATGATTTGCTTGCTGTTTTCAATAGTATGATAAAGTAAAGATTTCGAGTCTTCTGGTAAATGACTTATACCATCACACCAAAAATTCTTAGCATAATATTTTATGTTTTCATTTTCAATGTTTTTAAAATCAAGAGACCATTCTAAGTGACTGCAAAATTCTAAATTAAACACGGGTTCATTAAGATTATAATTAAAAGCACCACAATTGGGACATTCAATATATTCTCCATTCAATTCTTCAAACTCACATTCTACACATCTGCCATTTCTATTGTTTAAATGTTGAATAATAATTTTTGCTTCGTTTTTATCTACATTGAATTCGTCAATTAATTTTTTTTCAGTAAATACTTTTAAATCGTTTTGCATCAAAATATAAAGATCAAGCTTTTGTTCTTCAGAAAAGTTTAGAGTAATCACTTCATTTTTACATTTGTTGCAATTAATTTTCATTCTTAATTTGTTTTTTTGTTACAAACATCCAAATTTAGATATTAAATTAACATCAGAGAGTATCTATAGAGATAGAACTGGAAAAATAGCTGTCAATCAGTGATGTCCTTTTATTTTCTGTAAAATAACAGCATCATTCTTATTCGTATTCTTTTCTATGAGGAGATCTAAAATCTCTCCATATAACGCCCTTTGCTTTTCATTGGGAGCGTTCATAGGGTTGATTTGAACTAATTTTCCATTGGAGTATACAATGATAATGTTTGTTGACATCCCATCCATTGCAGGTTTTAAATCTTTATCATTAAAATCTTCTGAAGTGAAGGAACCTGATATTCGTTGAATTCGATCGATATCATTTTGTGAGAGTTTAATTTTAAAAGGTTGCAGTTGCGGCCTTTCATTGAGGTATTCCAGATGTTCTTTCTTTTCTTCGGCACTCCATTTTTCTCCATTTTCCTTTGATGGAGGTGGAGGTGGTGGGTTATAAGAAACTGGGCTGTAAAAAATCAAATATTTTTCGTTAAAATTTAAGATGGTTTCAGCAGGAAGATGAAACGTAGGGTAGTATCCTATTTTGATCAGAACAGGTTTAGGTTTTTCAATTTTGTGATCATTATTTTTATTATTACAGGAGAATAAAATTATAAGACAAAATAATAACAGTGTGAAATTTTTCATGGTATTCAAATATAAATAGATGATTTTAAAATCAGAATACATACAATTCTGTTTTTCATTAAGTGAGTTCTCCGGAAGTCAGAAACGTTTATGTTTGTCATCAAACGAATTCTCCAGAAGTTAAAAACAACTTTGTTTGTAATCTCCCGAGGCCTCCAGAAGTCTTATACAAGTTGCGGGAAAGAAACCAGGATCCTGTTTTGTTTCCCGCAATAGGGTTTGTAATGAAATGATCAATTTATCCTTTTCAAATCCATCTCTGAATATAATCTATACTGTCTTTTTCAAATTTTTGTGGAAAATCCTGAGCTTTAATGTGAAAAGAAATTGAAACAGAGAAAAATATTCCTAAGAGTAATTTTTTTTCATGTATAGCTTTATTTTATTAATGTTCTTCTGTTCATAACAATATTCTTAATCACAATAAATTGCCAAACGTATTTGATCAAATCCACCTTTTCCTCTGAAACGAAATAAGTAGGCGTTCAAATTTTTACTTTGCCATTTTATATCATCCCTTACCATTTGCTCTTTAGATTTTTCTAAATCTTCATATACTTCAAGGGATGGTTTTCCGAGATTTTCAGTTAAATATTTTTTTATTTCGTGGAATTTTTCGTTAAACATTTCATTCGAAGTTTCAATTTTTTCATTTTCATTCCATTCATAAGACTTGAATTTGATTTGCTCATCTTTTGTGAAAAAATAATCTACTTTAAGGATGAAATTGTTTTCGTTTCTTTGATATGATCTGGGAATTTCAAACTTATATTTTTGAAAAGCGGGATAGATATCTTCTCCAATTCCCCAAAAATATCCGAGAGTAATATCTTTTGATTCTTTATCCATTTCTTCTTTTTTAATTTCACTGAAGCTTTTAAAGGAAAGATCAATTTCATTTTGAACAGGAACGTTACTATATTTATTTAGTGAGCAACTATAAGAAATTAAAATAATAATAAGAAAGAGAATTCTTGATTTCATGAGAATTTATATTGTATGATCGTATAACTGAAAAAAAGCGTCGGGGAAGTGTTGAATTTTATTTGGTATAATCCCCTGCAACAATAGATTTTTCCATTGTACTTACAATCTCCGAAACAGTAATCGTAAATATCCCGGCATTGCCATTATCAAACTCTTTCTTCCAGTAAGAATATCCGTTCATTTCAAGGGAATCTGGTTTTTTGCCGGTTTCATTTTTCAGACTGGTGATACTCTTGTCTAATGCCTCTTCTGATATGGGAATATGGGTGAGGGTTTCTGCATAACCGCTAGGGCTGGCAGGGTTTTTCATTTTCAAACCGCTGATAGAAATATGAATCACTTTTCCGGTTTCAGGATATTCTTCAATCTTTAGAATGGTAAGGATTGAGCTTTTTTCCGTAGGACGGGTTTTGTAATTCCATTGCTGGCCGACTCTATATGGGTCTTTTTTTGTACAACTAAAGGATAGCAAGAAGAGTATTGCTATTAAAGTATAGAGTTTCATGAAGGGCTGGTTATTAGTGTTGTTTTTTATTTCAAATAAGTTTGTTCAAGAAGTTTAACCGATTCCGTTTCAGTTAAGGGATTCTTCTTATCTGTATTATTGGTTAGATTGAATGAAATCAGATTGTTGTTTCTAACCGCATACAGTAAATAGGAAGTAAGGTCCTTACTAACATCCTGAGATTTATCTTTTATGATAATTTTCCAGATGATATAATTTTTTTCTTCGTTTCGCTTTACTTCAGAGACTTCAGCTTTCACTCCATTGGAAGATGCCCAGTAATCATATTCCCATTGGTAAAATGCATTCAGCAATTCTTTTTCTGTTATACTTTCTTTATAAAACTCAAATTTCTCAGGTTTTCTTACTGAAATCAGCAAATTTATTTTTTCGTCTTTATTGCTTAGGTGAAATTGTCCGGATGATTTCAGTTGATTTTTATATTCCCATTTTCCAGGAATTTCAAATAACTCTCCATTGATTTGAAAAGGAGTCTTCTTTTGGGCAAATGAAAAGGTGGAAACTAAAAAAAGAATAAAGATGGAGAAAAGTTGAATGTTTAATTTCATTTTGAGTATAAGTTTCTTGAACTATTGGTTATTAGTTTTGTTTTTTATTTCTGAATCAACTGCTCCAGTCTGGCCATCATCTCATCTTTTTCCTTCAGCATTCTTTCGTACAGCGCAATTTTTTCTTCGTGCAGTTTTAGTACCTGTTCAATAGGATTGAAAATAGGATTATCATTTTTCTGATAACCAATACTATGATCTCCAAAAGTATTGGCAATGACATTCACAGCTTCTTCCTCATCAAAATTCTGAAAAGCTTCTACAGGAATTTTCAATACCTCAGAAATCCTTTTCAGTAAAGGATCTTCAATAGTTTCTTTCTGCTCCAAAAGCGAAATCTTCTTCTGGTTCCAGTCTTCCCCAAGATCAAAAGCCAAAGCCTCCTGCTTGATACCCAACATCTCACGAAAACGCTTGATATTTCTCCCCTGATGTATTTTTTTGTTTTGCATATTTGTGTACGTTATAGAAACAAATATAAGTAAAAGTTGGGGGATATTTTAGATAGTGGGATATAAAGAATCCGAAGTGGGAGACTTCGGATTTTGTTTTTTTATGATGGCGCAAAGTTGGGAGACTTTGCGCAGCGTGGGTTTTGCAACACGAAAATCATAAATTTTCTAATTTTTCTTTTAATGCATTAATATATTGAGAATATGAATCGGTAAGATATGTTTTACGTATTTGTTCAGCTAAACTTACTTTTAACTTTTGTTTAAGCTCTTTATCCTTATTTACCGCTTTTTCTATATTGAAAATAGCATTATTATTTTTATCATATGGGACTTCATAACCATTTTTTAAAATCTGAGTTTCTAAATAATTTTGGGTGTAAAAATCTTCAAGAGTTGCTATATTCTTATCAATATCACCATATGCTAACCAAGCATCTTTAAATTGAGGATAATTTTTTTGATATTCGACTTTCTTTTTATTAGATGCTTCGTCAGAGTCAGCGACAATTATTAATTTTTTGTTTGCGAGAATTAAGATTTGTGTTAAAGTTTCAACTCCAGATATTCCACTAAGATATACTTTGCCAAATGATTCAAATTCTTTTTTTTGTTTATAAAATTCTATATATGAATCAAAAATTAATTTATCCAAATATCCTTCAAAAATAATATTCTTTTCCTGTAAACTTTCAAAAATACTCGTTCCAATTGCTCTTCTCAATAGCTCGTCCGTTGCAAATGGTGATTTAATTTCATCTTTATTAATAGATGTTACATCATTTTTCTTCTCAATTATTAAGTGTCTATCAATACAATTTGAGTCAATCATATACTGAGAGTGAGTTGAATAAACAATTTTTGTTTTTTTACTTATATCTATAAGTTCATCTCTTAAATATTGTGCACTACTAGGATATAAACTTTGATCAGGTTCATCCATTAGTATGATGTCTTTTTCTTGAATTTTATTTATTCTTGCTTCTGTTGAAAGCATAAGAAGAATACTAATAAATTTTTTGAAGCCATCACTTCGGTCCTCAAAATTATATTTTGCTTTTTCAACAACTTTAATAAGAATCTCTTCGCCATTTGGTAATAATTGAATTGATGTACCATGAAAGTCTTTCCAAATTTTTTGGAAAGTAGTTGTAACCTTTTTTGAAACTTGCTCTAATAGATTAGAATAATCACCATCTTCTGAATATGCATTATCAAACTCTTGTTCAATATTCTCTCTATCACATAAAGCAAAAATGTTTTCTAGTGCTTTATGTTCAGAAGGAGATGAAATAAATTCTTGAATATTGACACAATTTGGTAGAAGATAACTATCACTATATTGCCAGTAATGGCATTTGATAGGTGTTATATTATAATAATTTTCAACAATAGTTTGAAATTCTTTTACTAAGTTTAATCCTATTCCTTGACTTGGATTATCAGTAATTATATTTGAATTCAGAAATAAATCTTTTTCAAAAAACAAATCTTTTCCAGCATATTTCCATCTTGTAAATAAAGGTTTACTATTTTCCTGTATATCTAGCCTAATTACGAATTCATAGAATATTTTTTTTACAAACTCTACTAAGGTCATTTTATTTTTGAATGTAATTAATTCAGTGCCAGAAAACTTTTTCTTAAAAATTTCTATAATTTTCTTTACATCGTTTTCATCTAATTTAAAAACTGCTAGAATTAAATATTCATCTATTTTTTCATTTTCTACTCTTTTCCTTTTATCTTTATTGGAAACAGTATATTCTCCAAAAACAGCAGCAATAGCTTTTAAAATATTACTTTTTCCAGCTTCGTTTTTTCCAAGAAGTATAATACAATTATGGTTGAAAATTATATTTTCATCTTTAATAGATCTAAAATTTTTAATTTGAATCTCTTTAAGTATCATGTTTTTAGTTATAGTTCATACAAACATAATATAAATTATTTTATTTAACCTTAGATGTTTTCAGAATAAGACTTTTAAAGCTAAATATTAAAAATAATACTTCTTTAGTGAAACCATAATACAAATAAAAACCGTCCCACAAGAAGTAGAACAGTTAGTATATTAATTTGATTTAGTACATACTGTTACCATACGATACAATTTTAAGGTAACGGTTTTGTTTTATATATTTTCTTTAATTAGGCTAACTATTTTTTTAATTCTACTTTTCCATTCTTTTGAGTTTCTAAAATCTTCTTCATTAATTTTATAAATCCTTTCTTCTAGCAATATTTCTGAAATTGAAGATAATTGATTTTTTGTGTCAAATCCTTCTGTTCTTTCAAAACTTCTCATGGATACAAGAGCGAATGAAATATTAAGTTTTAACTTTATACAAACATCCATTATAGCTGTAATTTTGACACCTTGTTCAGTTGTTGCTCCTGCAACAACTAAAATAAGTTTACCATTTACTTCAATAATAAATGTGTTGTTGAAAATGTTTTCTATTTCAGCATTATCTAATTCTTCTTTTGAGATATCCAGTCTGAATACTTTCGTTGGCTTAAGTTGTCTGCAAACTTCTTGTGCAGTTGTTGACTTTCCTGCGTTACTTGCTCCAATAATTAGGATTGATTTCATTATTATAGTTTTTTGTTTTTGAGCTTACCTATAAATTATTTTAATTTTCATAATTTATACTTATTCTTATTAATTTACTTTTATTCTTACTAATTTAAAATGTCTTGTTAATATCTCCTTACGGGAAACCATATTCCGACAAAAAACCGCTCTACAAAAAGTAGAACGATTAGTATATTAATCTGCCTCGCTCGCAGACCGTTACATCATTCCTGGTATTGATCTATACAGGATTTAAAATGTTATTGGTGTATTTCCAGGGAAATGCATAATAACCAATCCCTTTCGTTAGCTGTCCTGATAGAGTGTCAGAGCATTTGGCGATATAATCTGTTATTTTATCGGGATTTTTATCATCTTTCATCAGCGTTTGCAAACTTGAAAGCCATGCTGCATTAATGCCTTGCTGGTCCCTATGACCAGCAAGATATTGCTCAACCTGGGTATCAATAGAATTACCAGGAACACCATTTCTTTTTTTATCCTCTGGAGCCCGGCAGATATTCACCGGATTCCAGGTTACTATGGAGAAAAAACCACCTACTTTAGTTTCCGGATCGCTATCCTCAAAATCAAACATGGGTGCCGAAATTTTTTCTCCATAGTCATAGACAAGCTGCATCCATGAATTTTTAATAAAATTTTTGACATCGGCTAAGTTTTTACAACTTTTTGCCATATTCTCCATCAGAGGATTCAGGACAATATTAAGCGTCTTTTGGGGAACAATATGCCCCTGATGATCATCAGCTGCAACACCTGGTCCATCAATGGTTACTTTTTGATAGATGAAGTTTGTGGGTTTGTTCTTACTGTCAAGATCAAAAGAGTGAAAGTTAACGGGTTTTTGTACACGGTAAGTGGGATTATAGCCGTGTATTCTGTCATTATCTCCTGCCATAATAATTGTGTTTTATATTGTACCTACTCTATACAGTTTTCGGTATACCTGTTTAAGAAAGATTGTTTGTTTGGGAACTTTTATTTCTGTAAAATTAAACGAATGTAAGCGGTGAAAATACCGTATTTATTACCCAAAATGAATTTAAGTATTTCTACTATTTGTGAAATATAATATTAGAGCAATACTTTCTTCAGTGATAACACATTCAATTGAAAGAAGCATTCCGGAAACAGAAGCTACGTTTTCAAGAGTAAATCTTGTTACTTGTATTGTTGTATGTACGTATCCTTGTCAAGGTTTTAAACCTTACAAACAAAAACCGCTCTACAAAGCAGAGCGGTTAGTATATTAATTTGCCTCGGTCGCTGACCATTACATTATTTCTGGCATTCTACCACTCATTGGCATAGCTGGTTCAGCGCTCTTTACTTCAGTGATTACACAGTTAGTGATAAGAAGTATATTTGATATAGAATAATGTTGTAAGACGTTTTATGTATTTGTAAAAAGTTTTTTAATCTTCTCAATCACATGTTGAAAAGGCGTTAATTCATATCCAATATGTTTACAATGTAAAGCTTCTACAAATTCAGGTAAATTAGAATATATGTTTACTTTTAGCGTAACTATTTTTTTGTTTTTATCATTGTATAGACTTATAAATTCATTTCCATCATCATCAATTCCATTTTTATAGCCAAGAACATCTTTTAAGTGTAAGGTTTTCTTAATTAATAAGAAGTTATAATAAACTAGATTTTCGTGTTGAATCTTGGCTCGTATCAATTCATAATAATTCTTTTTCATTACTATGTATATTGTGAGCAGAAAGAGTAAAATAAAGTAACAGAACCATAAATAATGACCTTTTGAAATCATATTTTGATATGCTCCTTTTGTAAAAATAAATGGCAGAGGTAATGAAAAAAAAGAGAATACAATTCTAAAAAAAACGATGAAATAATTTTTTATTTTGAGTGTCACCATATTTTATTGTTTTTTCTTTTAAGTAAGGTCCAATTCTCAAATATATGAAACTTCACAACTTTTGAAGAACATATTTTTTAGTTATTTTTTTGTGTTTTCCAAACTGCATAATCTTTAATGTTATAAAACAATATTAAATAAAAAACCGCTCTATAAAAAGTAGAACGGTTAGTATATTAATTTGCACATTCAGTAGTAAGAAGCATTCCAGATATAGAAGCTGCGTGTTCAAGGGCAACTCTTATTACTTGTATTGCTGTATGCACGTATCCTTATCAAGGTTCTAAACCTTGACAAGGATATCAACCCAGATACCTTTGCCAAAAAACTTAAACCTTACAAACAAAAAAACCGCTCTACAAAAGCAGAGCGGTCTATATATTAATTTGTCTTAGCTCACGCTATTACATCATTCCTGGCATTCCACCACCCATTGGCATAGCTGGTTCAGCGCTCTTTACTTCAGTGATTACACATTCAGTGGTAAGAAGCATTCCAGATACAGAAGCTGCGTTTTCAAGGGCAACTCTTGTTACTTTAGTTGGGTCAATGATTCCTGCTTCAAGCATGTGAACATACTCGTCAGTTTTTGCGTTGTATCCGAAGTCTCCTGTTCCTTCTGCTACTTTAGCAACAATTACAGAACCTTCACCACCTGCGTTAGCAACGATTTGTCTTAATGGCTCTTCGATTGCTCTTTTCACGATTTTGATCCCTGTAGTTTCGTCAGAATTGATTCCTGTAAGGCTTTCTAAAGCAGAGATTGCTCTTACTAAAGCAACACCACCACCTGCAACGATACCTTCTTCTACAGCCGCTCTTGTAGCGTGTAATGCATCATCTACTCTGTCTTTTTTCTCTTTCATTTCAACTTCAGAAGCAGCACCTACATAAAGTACAGCAACACCACCAGCTAACTTAGCTAATCTTTCCTGAAGTTTCTCTCTGTCGTAGTCAGAAGTTGTAGTTTCCATCTGAGCTTTGATCTGAGCTACTCTTCCTTTGATTTTCGCTTCGTCACCACCACCGTTTACAACTGTAGTGTTGTCTTTGTCGATCGTTACTTTCTCAGCAGTTCCAAGCATATCTAAAGAGATGTTTTCCATAGTGAAACCTTGCTCTTCAGAGATCACCTGTCCACCTGTAAGGATAGCGATATCTTCTAACATTGCTTTTCTTCTGTCTCCGAATCCTGGAGCTTTTACAGCAGCAATTTTAAGAGAACCTCTTAGTTTGTTTACCACCAAAGTAGCTAAAGCTTCACCTTCAACTTCTTCAGAGATAATTAATAGAGACTTACCACCTTGTGCAATTGGCTCAAGAACCGGTAACAATTCTTTCATTGAAGAGATTTTCTTCTCTACTAAAAGGATATATGGGTTTTCTAGTTCAGCTAACATTTTCTCAGGGTTAGTCACGAAGTATGGTGACTGGTATCCTCTGTCAAACTGCATACCTTCTACAACGTCAACTGTTGTATCGATACCTTTAGCTTCTTCTACAGTGATTACACCTTCTTTTCCAACTTTTCCGAAAGCTTCAGCGATTAATGCACCGATAGTCTCATCATTGTTAGCTGATACAGAAGCAACTTGCTTTACTTTATCTGTAGAATCTCCAACAGCCTGAGACTGCGCTTTAAGGTTTTCAACAACTGCAGTTACAGCTTTGTCGATCCCTCTTTTAAGATCCATTGGATTAGCACCTGCAGCTACGTTCTTAAGACCTTCTCTTACGATAGCCTGTGCCAATACAGTAGCGGTAGTAGTACCGTCTCCTGCGATATCATTAGTTTTGGAAGCTACTTCTTTTACCATTTGAGCTCCCATATTTTCTACTCTGTCTTCAAGTTCGATTTCTTTTGCAACAGACACACCATCCTTAGTTACGTGTGGAGCACCGAAAGATTTTTCAATTACCACGTTTCTCCCTTTAGGACCTAAAGTTACTTTTACTGCATTAGCCAATGCATCTACCCCTCTCTTTAGAGCGTCTCTTGATTCAATATCGAATTTTATTTCTTTTGCCATTTTGATTAGATATTAGATGTTAGATGTCAGATATTAGACAGCTAACAAAAGTTTTTTAATTTGATTTTTTTAATCTGAAATCTGATGTCTGTGATCTTAAATCTTAGCCAATAATTCCTAATAAATCAGCTTCTCTTACGATTAAATAATCTTTACCTTCCAGCTTCAATTCAGCTCCTGAATATTTTCCATAAAGAACTTTGTCACCTACCTGAACTGTTGTAGGCTCATCTTTCTTACCAGGACCTACTGCCACTACAGTACCTTCTTGCGGCTTTTCCTTTGCAGTGTCCGGGATGATAATACCTGAAGCTGTTTTAGTTTCTGCTGCGATTGGCTCTACCAGAACTCTGTCTGCCAATGGTTTAAAGTTTACTGACATAATATATTTATTTTTTAATTATTTCTGTGTTGTAATTCTCTAAATGTATGCCATGAGACCATGGTGGCTGAAATGGCAGACTTTTGTTTCCGAATGTGAAAATTTGGCAGAAAAATTATTTTTTACGGGTTGGAAATCCAACAAGATAACTGGTCACTACAGGAATTACAAATAAAAGAACGGTAATGGCGGAAACTAAAATTTCCATGGTATGGCTGCCTAGAAATTGAGCGAATGCGGTGGCAGGGTAGAAGTGCTCAAATAAAGATAAACTTAGTTTAATTCCTAAAATAGCAATCACAATAAACGCGGCAGTTTCCAGGAAAGGAAATATCTGCATAAGGCGGACAAACCACTGCGCTATAAATCTCATCGCTAAAATCCCTATAAATACGCCGAGGGTAATCAGAAGTAAATTATCAGAGAAAGCAACTGCCGCAAAAACATTATCTATAGAAAAAGCAAGGTCCATTACTTCTACAATCGCAACGGTTGCCCAGAATTGCCCCAGCAGCCCGATGGAATTTTTATACAGCCAGCTGGATTCTTTGTCAGGACTTTCGTCTGCACTTTCTTCATCGTTTTTATTTTTCATCTTTTTGATCAGCCAGTCCAGAGAAATATAGATCAGGTATAATCCTCCCAGTGGTTTCAGCCACCAAACGGAAATCAGAACAGACGCAAAAATAAGAGCAAGTCCCCGAAATAGATAAGCACCCAGAATTCCATATTTCAAAGCTCTTTTTCTTTGATGTTCTGGCAGATCCATTACGATGGTGGCCAATACAGCAGCATTATCTACGGACAGAAGGCTTTCGATCAGGATGAGATTGCCGATAATGGCTAAAGATTTTGCAGGGTTTTGTAAGATGTCATTGAAAAGGAGGGTAAAATCAGGAAATATCATTTTTTAAGGGAATAGAATGTTGATTAAGTTTTGAAATAATGGCAGCAGAAACTGAAATGCCTATGAAATTGGTAACTGATCTGGCTTCATTCATAAAGCGGTCTACGCTGTATAAAAGGGCAAGATCTGTGGTGGGGATTTTTCCAAAACGGCTTAAGGTAAACATCAGGGCAAGAAAACCGGATCCCGGTACCCCTGAAGCTGTTTTTGAAGCAATGGAAATGGTGATAAAAAGCCAGAAATAATCTTTTATGGTAAGAGGAATATTATAAAACTGGATAAGGAAAATACATGAAATCGAAAGGTAGATACAAGCTCCGGCCAGATTAAAATTGTATCCTAGAGGAATAATAAGGCGGAGAATTTTCCGATCATAACCCTGTGATTCCATTTTATCAAAGATCATTGGAAAGGCGGTCTTTGATGAAGACGTTGCTATAACAAGAATGATTTCTTCTTTGATGCTGATTAAAAAATCCCAAAGGTTAATTTTAAAATAAGCTGTTACAACCCCTAATATCCCGAAGATGAAAAATACACAGGTAAGATATACTGTGGCAACAATCTTACTTAATGGGAGCAAAGTATTAATTCCGTATACAGAAATTCCGTAAGCGATATTAGAGAAAATGACTATCGGGAGAAACAGGTACACATACTTGATGAGTTTGAAAAACAAGTTCCTTCCTACGTCTATAGCTTTAAGAATGTTATTTTTTTTCTTTGAAAGACCAATTACAACTCCTGCAGATATGGAGAGTAAAAGAAAAAGTACATAGTTGCTGATATGTAAAGGATTCGTAGTCCTGGTTAGAAATCTTTCAGGCAATGCTTTGTGTGAAGAAAGAATAATCCCCGTATTTGCCCCCGGTTTTAAAAGAAGACCGGATCCGATCCCCAATACAATACTGATGGAAGTGATGATTATAAAATACAGAACCATCTGACTTACAATTTTAAAAGCATTTTTTGTGCTGAAAATATAGCTTACTCCATACGTTACAGCAATAAAAATTACCGGAATAATCAAAACCTCAAGAAGCATGAAAAAGTAACTGCTTACCGTTTCCAGATGCTTACTGATTTCCGGAAAATAATAACCGGTTAATGCTCCACAGATGATTGCTGTGAACACATAAAGCGTAAGATTTCTTAAATAAGAGTCTGTAAATGTTTTTTGCTTGGCAGTTTTCATCATTCTCGTTTTAGGATAAGATTACAGAATTCAAAGATATAACCTTATATAATACCAAGAACCAAAGCACCCAGCAACATTACGATTGATGATCCTATAGCCCACTTTAAGGTAAATTTCAAGTGGTCGGAGAATTCAACACCTGCCAGTGAAACCAGCAGATAAGTGGAAGGAACCAGAGGACTTAATAAATGAGAAGCCTGTCCTACAAGGCTGGCACGTCCCAAAATATCAGGTGGAATATTCAGCTGGCTGCCTGTAGCTGTAATAACTGGAAGGATTCCAAAATAATAAGCATCATTGGTAAGGAAAAAGGTAAGCGGTACACTGAATATAGCGGTGATAATGTTCAGATAGCCACCCCAGGTTTTTGGAACGATACTGATGATACTATTTCCCATAGAACTCATAATTCCGGTACCATTCAGAATACCGGTGAAAATTCCTGCACCGAAGATCATTCCCGCCACAGATAAAGCATTTCCGGCATGTTTTGAAATAATCTTCTGCTGATCTTTCAGTTTAGGATAATTGATCACGGAAGCAATGCAGAAAGCAATCATAAAAGCAACTCCCAAAGGAATAATGTCAAGAATCATCACACAAAGCAAAATAATGGTCAGGATTAAATTGATAATGATAAGTTTCGGACGTCTTAATGCGGGATCATTTTCGCCAGCAATATCCTGTCCGCTGTATTTGGTGTATTTACCATGTTTGCTGATTCTTTTTTTCTCTCTGACTCCTAAAATATAGGCAACAAAGAACACCCATACCAGCCCGATCAGCATTACCGGAATCATAGGAACAAAAATTTCAGTATGTCCCAGTTTTAGAGAACTCATTACTCTGGCAGTTGGGCCTCCCCATGGTAAAATATTCATAATTCCGCCGGCTAGCATGATGATGCAGGTCAGAACTAAAGGGTTCATGCCCTGTTTTTTATAAAGTGGGAGTAATGCTGCCACCACAATAATGTAAGTGGAAGAGCCATCTCCGTCTAAAGAAACAAGTGTGGTGAGAAGGGCAGTCCCGATGGTTGTTTTTACCGGATTATCTCCTACAGCCTTTAGTATGGCATTCACGAGAGGTTCAAAAAGCCCGGTATCAATCATCAGACTGAAATACAGGATGGCAAAAATCAGCATAACCCCAGTAAGTGCTATTTCTTTTACTCCATCTTTCATCATTTTCCCCAGGTCAGGCCCGAATCCTGCCACCACAGCGATAAGAACAGGTACAAGGACTAAAGCCGTAAGCGGGGTCATCTTTTTGTTCATGATGAGGATCATGAAGATGAAAATCATTAAAAAACCAAGAAATGTAAGCATAATATAGTATAATGTTAATGAGGTTATTGTTGTTTCTTTTTTCTCCAGTCAAAGCTGTTTCTGAAGCCTATGAATCCGTAATTGCTTGTTTTTCCGGTTTCCATCTGATTAATAAAGGCAAGCTCCAGCGCAGAATTTTTCCCTACTTTTATTCCCAGGCCTGCAGTAATACGATTGCTGTCGAAAGGCTCTGTTTTATCAATATTCATTCTTATTTCATTTTTAAGAATACCATAGAGTTTTTCTTTTTCTCCTTTTTTATTGAAAGGAATTCTGACAGAGATCAGGTATCGGATTCTTACCTCGAATTCATCAGGGTTACTGATAAAGCGTTCTTCCACTCTAAGGCGGTTGGATATTGAGGTTCTGCCAATGTAGTAATCAGCGGTTACCTGTTGAAATGGCCTTTTTTCGTAGCGAATCTTTTTAGAATCGTCAGCATTATAAGATTCAAGAATCAAAAACATCGCTCCTGCGGCAGGTCTTATATTTTCTGCTACTTCATAGTCTACATAAGCATTCACAAGGAAAAGTCTTGTGTCGTAAGCCAGGTCAAAGGAACGGTATTGGGTAAGGGCAGTTAAAGTACTTTTATCAGTAATCTTTGCAGACATCAGGTACTGAAACCACATATTATAATTGTCTTTGCTCTGACTGTATAAAAGACCATTTATCAGACAAAATGATAAAATAAGCGTTAATTTTATATTAAGTTTCATGAAATATTTGATTAATATTGCGGTTTCTCAAATATATTTATTCGGAAGAGCGGGCCCGGATTTTTTCAATCAATGACAGTTTTTCTCAACGAACTGCATTTTGAGACAAAAAGATATTATATTTGATGCGTTTCAAAATAAGGTATGGACTATGTTTTTAATCATTAATTTTATTATTATATTATTGATTATCAGAATTTTATTTAGTGGTAAGATTCTGGAAAGCCTTATGAAGTACCGTTGGAAATTTTTGTTGAGGTTTCAGCATATTTTTTTCCTTTTTATCTTCATTTTGATGACTTATTTCACCGAAAACTACTTCCTGGATTCAACTCAGTTGGTGATAAGCATTATTTTGAATACAATTTTCAATGTGGGAATTTATTATCTGGTGTACTATTATCTGGTTCCCCGGTTTTATTTATCCAATAAGTATCCGGAGTTTATTCTCTATGCTTTAATCTGCTTTTTGGTTTCCAGCCTTTTCAGGATTCTGTGGGAGCCTGCTGTTTTTCAGATGGATTTCAGTGGAAAGGGCTTTCACGTTGGGTTTCTGTACAATGTATACATTTCACAGGGAATCATCATTCTGGTGGGATCTTTTTTGGGAATTACCAAAGACAAATTTTTAATAGAACAGGATGTGATCAGCCTTGGAGAGGAGAAAGATCAGCTGTATCTTGATTTGCTGAAGTCTAAACTGAATCCTCATTTTTTGCTGAATACCCTTAATAATATATATGCGAACAGTTTTACCCATTCCGAGAAGACCTCAGATTCTATTTTGCAGTTGAGTAAACTTCTGAAGTATATTATTTATGACAGCGGAAAAGAAAAAGTTACGGTTTCCCAGGAATTTTCTTCATTGAAAGCTCTTGCTGCGTTGTACCAGCTTAAATATAATAACCAGCTTGATATTGTCATGGATATTGAAGAGCAGGAAGAATTTGACGTTGCTGAAATCCCGTCTGCTATACTTCTTACTTTATTTGAAAATGCTTTAAAACATTCAGCAATAGGAGAGGATGCTCATGGTTTTATAAAATTATTCTGTAATATTGAGCGCTCTGAATTGTATTTTGAAATTATAAATTCTGTAGGGAAAGATAGAATTCATGCAGCTGAATCTAATTATCATGGATTGGGTAATGAGGCAATTATTCATATCTTGGAAAAATTTTATCCTGATCAGTATGAATTTTATTCCGGACCGAAAGAACATGATCAATATAAAATTGCTTTAACAATTACTATCAATGGCTAACCTGACTATCGTTAATGTAGATGATGAATATCCTGCATTGCAGCTTGTAAAACAATATTGTGATCAGCTTGAAGAGGTTGAATTGCTGGCTTCCTTTCAGAAACCGGAAGAAGCGCTGGCTTTTCTGAAAACCAACAAAGTGGATCTGGTGGTTTTTGATATCAATATGCCTGGAATCAATGGGGTAGAGCTTTTACAACAGCTTCCCGATCCTCCGCTGTGTATTTTTCTGACGCTGGAAACAAAATATGCGGTGAAAGCATTTGAACTGGATGTTGTTCATTATCTTATAAAGCCTGTGGATTTTGATACTTTTAGAAAAGCGGTCAATAAAGCAAGAGATTTTGTTCAGTTTAAAAACTCAGCAAACAATCATCATCAGGAAGACTATATTATGTTCAAATCCAATTATGTGATGAATAAGGTTTTTCTCAAAGATATTCTCTGGATACAGGGATTCGGGGAATATATTGTGCTGATGACCCCTTTGAAAAAATATATGATTCTGGAGAGAATGTCAAATTTTGAGGAAAAATTTCAGCATTTCGGTTTCATCAGAATTCACAAGTCTTATATTGTATTGTCAGAACATATTAATTCGTATAATTCCAGTCATGTTTTTCTGAAAACTGGAGAAGAGCTTCCGTTGGGAAGAACCTATAAAAAGAATGTGAAAGCACATTTAAACTAAAAAGATTGTTTCAAAACCCAATAACTTGACTTTTGAAACAATCTTTTTTTAAACTGTTATCTGATGATAGAACTATGGGCAATATTGTCCAGGTCCAATCCAAAGAATACACTGTCCTTTGTAATTGTACTCACAGCAAACGCGTCCTGCTGCTCCGCCGTTGATCGATTTCTGAGTGTCTCTGCTCAATAATTTAGCATTTTTCATAGTTATTAATATTTTGATTTGTACGTTCCTGAACATTTAAAGTCAATCAGGATTTTGACACTTGGTGTAAAATAAGAGAATCAAAGATAGTACTTTTCCTTATGATGTGATATATTTTATTGATATTTTTTTTAAATAAAATTTTGATTATCAGTTGATAATGGTTTTTCTTCAATGGTAATAGATATACTTCAGGTTGAGAATGTAAACAGAGAAAGCCGGAAACTTCCGGCTTTCTTCAAAATTGTTATGAGATGATAGAACTAAGGACAGTTTTGTCCAGGCCCGATCCATAAAGTACATTTTCCATTATCGTCGCGTTCGCAACATACCAATCTGGCAGCAATTCCGCCATGGATTTTTTTTTGAGCATCTCTGCTTAGTAATCTGGCATTTTTCATAAGTAATATTTTGATTTGTACGTTCCTGAGCATTTAAAGTCAATCAGGCTTTTGACATCTGGTGTTTATGGTGATCCAAATATAAAACTTTTTAAGCCGGATTGTTATATTTTTTATAGACGAAAAAAAGGTGTTGGTGTTTGGTTTTCAATAATTTACTGAGTTATTTCCAAAGACATTTTTCTTCCTGCCATATCCATATCCTGTTTTACAATTTTTCTTGTTGCAGGATCAATATAATAGGTTGTGGTAGCTGTTTTGTTGCTGATATCATCATTTGTTTTGACTACCCAAACTGGTTTTCCTTTATATTCTGCTTTTTGAGTATCCAGAATATAGGCTTTCATTAATCCTTTTTTCTCAGATTTTGGATTGTAATCGAAAATAGAAATCTCAGCAGTGTAATTTTCTTTCAAAGGAAGATAGCGTATCAGCATTGCATAGCTGCTGCTATCAAAATAATGTACAGCAGGGATTTCAATGATATCTTTTTTCTGAGATTTTTTATCCAGATAATATCCGGTGACTTTATCTTTCCCAGACTTGAGAACCGTATCTCTGTTTATATTGTAAGAAGAATGATAAATAGGAGCGAAGTTCGATATTTTCACAAGGGTAGAATCTGTCCATTTTGCATCAGGAGCCTGTTTCATTTGTACAGTTGTTCTGATCAGAAGATCTGTTTTGTTCAGTTTTTTTGTCTCGGTGGTAATGCGTCCTATTTCTATTTTTGTTCCTGCATTTTCTGCAAACCATAGAGCTTCGGAAGTTTCATCTTGTATTAATTTTGGATTGATTCCAGCATTTTCAGGCGTAAGCAGTTTTTGAGAAAAAAAATTAGCACTACTTAGTATTAAAAGGAAAAGAATAGTTCTCATGATCTTTTTAATAATAAGTAGTGCTGTATTTGTTAAAAGTTACAACGTTTTGTTTTTTAACTCTTTCCTGAAGCCTGCATTGGATTAACCTTTCCGGTTGAGCCTCCTCTTACAGTTCCTCCTTCCTGTTTTTGTTTAAAAAGTTGGAATTTTGAAGTTTCACTGCCAGATCCGGTACTGCTCCAAACATTATTAGTGGTATCAATATCAGCCGTTTCTCTCATTGGATCAAGCTGAATAGATTTTAATTTTTTGTCGAAATAATACGTTTTGGAAACCTTTTGCTCATTCAATCTCCAGATCTGAGCCGCAGATTTATCATATAATTTTGATCCGTCTTCAAAAGTGAATTCAAGGATGATCGGCATTACCAGTCCGCCTTTATTCACAAAGTCTATCTGATAGCCTGTAATATTTTTGAATTTCTCTTTGTCCTTAGCATCTAAAGGAAGATTGGCTGCTGGTTTTACGGTGTATTCCTTATTATTATCTATCTTTTCCTGGCCTCTGTCGTATCTGTAATAGAAGTCCTGAAGATCTTTATCTCCGTCTACATAGAATTTGATATTCTTATCTTCTCTGTTTCTGATTTTTGAAAGGTCTTCGAAACTGTTAACCAAAGGTTTTTCAACCTGATATTTTACTTCTGCAGCTGCTTTTGGATCAGATTCAAGATTAGGAACAGCTACCGTTACCTTATCAATAGCGATATCTACAGGATCTGTACCGTAGAACCAGCCTCTCCAGAACCAATCAAGGTCTTCACCGCTGGCATCTTCCATGGTGCGGAATAAATCTGCAGGTTCAGGATGTTTGAATGCCCATCTTTTAGCATAGGTTTTAAATGCCTTGTCGAAAAGCTCTCTTCCCATGATTGTTTCACGAAGAATATTCAGTCCTGTAGCAGGTTTTGAATACGCATTCGGTCCATACTGAACAATATTTTCTGAATTACTCATGATAGGCTCCAGCTGATCTTTCGGGAGTTTCATGTAATCTACAATCGTCCATGCCGGCCCTCTTTTAGATGGGAATTTGTTATCCCACTTCTCTTCTGTAAGATATTCAGTAAATGTATTCAAACCTTCGTCCATCCATGCCCACTGTCTTTCATCAGAATTGATGATCATCGGGAAAAAGTTGTGGCCAACCTCATGGATAATTACTCCAATCATCCCATTTTTGGTTCCTTCAGAATACGTTCCGTCTTTCTCAGTTCTCCCGAAATTAAAACAGATCATCGGATATTCCATTCCATTAGATGCTTCTACAGACTGTGCTACAGGATATGGATAAGGAATGGTTAATTCTGAATAGGTTTTAATGGTGTGCGCTACAGCTTTTGTTGAAAACTTTCTGTAAAGGCCATAAGATTCTTTTGGATAAAAACTCATTGCCATTACCTTGTTATTGTTTTCAGGGATCGTTACACGCATTCCGTCCCAGACAAATTTTCTGGAAGAAGTCCATGCAAAATCACGAACATCCTTTGCTTCAAAAACCCATGTTTTTCTTTGTTTTGAATGATTTTTCTCTGCTTTTTTAGCTTCATCCAATGTTACAATTTCGATGGGTTCCGCTGCATTTTCAGATTTTCTGTATCTTGATAACTGATCAGCTGTTAATACCTGATCGTAGTTTTTACATTCTCCGGTTCCTCCTACAATATGATCGGCAGGAACATTCATAGAAACTTTAAAATCTCCGAAAACCAATGCAAATTCACCTCTTCCGGTAAACTGGTGGTTCTGCCATCCCTGAAAGTCGCTATACACGCACATTCTTGGATACCATTGTGTTATCGTATACAGATCATTGCCATCCTCGGGGAAGTTTTCGTAACCGCCTCGGCCTCCCATCTTTATTCTGTTAGAGATATTGTAATTCCAGTCTACTTTGAAAACGAATTTTTCTCCCTTTTTCAAAACTTTGGGAAGGTCAATCCGCATCATGGTTTTGTTAACGGTATACTTCAAAGGATTCCCTGAAGCATCAGTCACTTTTTCAAGATTTACTCCATAGCCATTATCTTTTACAGGAAGCTCAGAAATTTTAAGCTGCTGATCTGTAGTGGAAGGACGAAGAACAGATGAAGCGTCATATCCGGCATTTTTGATACTTGAGTGTTCGTTTTCATCAAGCTGCAACCAGATATAATCCAGCTCATCCGGAGAATTGTTGTAGTACGTAACTGTTTCCGAACCTTTCAGATTTCTTTTATCCTCATCCAGATAAGCAGAAATGTTATAGTCGGCTCTGTTCTGCCAGTATCCGTGTCCGGGAGCTCCTGAAGCTGTTCTGTAAATATTGGGTGTTGGTAGAATCGTTCCCAGCTGCTCAAACTTGTTGCCATGGTTGCTGCCTGGGTTATTCTGAATATTTTGTGCGGTGAAACCTGTATATGCAAATACAGAAAGTGAAAGTATAACAACTTTTAGTTTCATAACCGAAATGATTTATTAATGATCAAAGATAGGAATTAGCTGCTGAAATAATAAAAATATTTAACTTTTAAAACGGAATTCTTTCCAGAGTCATTTTCAGGGATAAAGCAAATACCCCGGAAGAAACAAAAAGAATCCAGTCTTTTTTATTCACTTTAAAAAGATTGAGTGAAATAAACAGGATGATTAAAATCGCAGCAACAATTACAATCTGGCCAAGCTCAAGACCTATATTGAAACCCAATAGCGGTAAAGCAATACCTTGACTTTTTGCAATCATTACTCTTGCCGTATTGGCGAATCCCATTCCGTGAACAAGTCCAAAGATTAATGCGAGGTAGTAATTGGCCCGCATCAAGGTCTGTTTCTGATTTTTCATGATAATATTATCCAAAGAAGTCAGAACAATGGTTAAAGGAATTAAAAACTCAACCCAGTCAGAAGGAACTCTGAAAACATCCAGAATACTCAAAGCTAATGTAATGGAATGTCCTATTGTAAATGCAGTCACCAGAATCAGGATTTTTTTCCAGTCACTGTAGGAATAAACAGCGATCAATGCCAGTACAAAAAGCTGATGATCCAGAGCATCCGGAGAAATAATATGTTCCCATCCAAGGTTTAAATAAAAAAGGAAATCCTGCATTTTGATTAAAAAATTTTATGTTTTGAATATATTGTTAAAGTGGGGTTGGTTTTATTGTTTGGTTTAATTTTTATGCTTGATTTTTATTAATGTCTTGTATTATTTATGTATTGAATAAAAATTGTATAATTGTATTGCATAAAAATGAAATATGGATATTAAAAAATTATTTTCTACAAATGTAAACATTTCACCTGGAGGAGCGAAGCTTCTTAGAAATGCTACAGCAGCCTTTTTGGGATTATATTCCTACGCTTTTTACGGTCAGGTACAGAAATTGGACTCCCGGTTTGATATTTTATTGAAAAATAAAGAAAATATTACCAATGGTAGAGCCGTAAAAGAGTTGGAACGTCCTGATATGAAACTTGACCAGCATCTGGTAGTGACTTCAAAGGGAGCTCAGACTATGTATTCATGTATAATCTATACGAAAGAGCCTGAAAAACTGAAGGCTGATGGTTTCCTGATCCAAAGTCAGCTGCCAACATTTTCTACTGCTCTGGTCTCCATGGATGATCTTGAACGGCTTACGAAACTTCCTTATGTAACTTCAGTAATGGCTCCTGAGTTTGACGAACTTCATAATGATGTGAGCAGAGCTCAGTCCGGAGCAAGCCTTTTGCAGGATGGAGTTTTCAATAACACAGCTTATAACGGAACAGGTGTTTTAGTCGGAATTTATGACAGTGGAATAGACTGGAAACATCCGGACTTCAGAAAAGCCAATGATCAGACCAAAAGCAGAATTGTTTCCATCTGGGATCAGACACTCACAGCACAAGCAGGAGAGACAACCCCTACAGGATTTTCAACAGGTGTAGAGTATACAAGAGCACAGATTGAAGATGAGTTGGATGGAACGCCAACAGGATTTGTGCGTGAAAATGATACCAACGGACACGGAACCCACGTTTCGGGGACGGCAGCCGGCAATGGCTCTGCATTTACGGATAAAAGACATAAAGGATTTTCATCTGATGCAGACATTGTTTTTGTAAAAGGTGGTAACGGATCCTTTCCTACAACAAATACCATTAATGCTTTAACCTATTTTAAAAACGTAGCAACAGCGCTTAATAAACCTATTGTTGTCAATATGAGTATTGGCGGACAGGGAACTGCTCATGACGGAACTTCCAGCCATGAGGTAGCGGTGAACAATTTTACCACTTCAGGACCTGGTAGAGTAGTGGTTATTTCTGCAGGTAATGATTATGGAGCCAATCTTCATAGAAAATTTGATATTGCGGCTGGTGCGGCACAGACGTATACCTTTACCGTTTCAAGCAATACTTCTGCAACTTCAGTATTTTCATTTATTATGTATGCCAATGATAATACTCCTGTTACAGCAAAACTAACTACTCCGGACGGACAACAGTATACACAGAATATAAGCACAACTACTGCTCACAGTATATTGGGAGGAGGGCTTACAGCAACAATGTATAACTACTGGGGGAATGATAACAACAAGCGGTATGTTCAGATGGTGATAACCAGAACTTCCGGAACTACAAACGTTCAGGGAAATTATACCTTAGAAATTACCAATAACGGAACCCAGCAGATTACTACACATGGCTGGTTGTACAGCCAGGGAGTGAGTACAACTTTGCAAAATGGCGATAATGAATATATTGTAGGGTCTCCCGGGAATGCTTCTAATGCCATTACCGTGGCTTCATATTTAGGAAGAACAAGCTGGTACAGCGGAACGAGCGGTTATTATACCCTTACTCCACAGGAATCCATATCATCATTCAGTGCGCAAGGGCCAAGAGTAGATGGGGTTCAAAAACCGGAGATTGCGGCTTCCGGCCAGAATGTGATTTCAACCAGATCAGCTGATTCTTCTCCCGGAGCTACAGATATTATTGCAGGAACCAACTATTATGTGAAAAACCAGGGAACCAGTATGTCTTCACCAGGAGTAGCAGGAGCAGTAGGATTATTGCTTCAGGCTAATCCCACTTTAACAGCAGCACAGGTGAAAGCCCGTCTTACAGCTAACGCAAGAATGGATGGGGCAACCGGTACTGTTCCGAATATGAGATGGGGATATGGTAAATTAGATATTTATAAAGCCGTTACCGACGAACTGGGATGTGTGAAATCTAATTTTGAAACAGTAGGGTATGATGAACCTTATATCATTGCCAATACAGAATCAAATTATTATTTTGATAATATAGCTCTTGCTGTCAGATATACCCCAACATTAACAGGGAAACTGGGAGGATTTTCGTTTTTAACGGGAACTTCACTTCCTTCTGATATTCCGGTGGATATTCAAATCAGAAAAGTGGATGCCAATGGAAATCCCGGGGATATTATAGCTACTAAAACGATTACTTCGTGGCTTAATAATACACAGAGGTTTACCTGGAACTATGTGAGTCTTTCCGATCTGAATATACAGATGGTTACCGGAAAAGATTTTTATATTGTGGTCAATGGTTTGGGAGGAAGAATCGCCATGAAGGCTGAAAATGCAGTAGTTAATAACAGATCTAAAACATCTACAGATGGTACGGCATGGACTTCAAGAACATTTGACTTTAAAATGAGAGCTGTAGTGTATGAAAATGTAGCTGAAGTGAAGAATTTAGCAACTTCCAACCAAACGAAAGCCAGCACGGTAGCCAATGGATATAACTATTTTACAAATATCTGCCAGCTTATAGCAAGAGTAGAAAAAGAAGCCGCAAGTACCGTAACAGGAAATGTAACATCAAAAGTATGGGTGGATAATGCACAGCCCAACTATGTGGCAAGAAGATATGAAATCAATTCGGATGCAAACACTACGACTGCAACTGGTAAAGTAACTTTATACTTTAAGCAGAGTGATTTCGATGCTTATAATCTTACCAATGGAGTGAAATTACCTACTTCACCTACCGATGTTGCCAATAAAGCCAATCTTCTTATTGAAAAATACACAGGAACAAGTACCACAGGTACAGTAGCTTCTTTTGGAGGAACTGCAGCGATTATCACTCCTGATATTGCAGATATTATCTGGAATGATACCTACCAATACTGGGAAGTAAGCTTCCAGACAACAGGTTTTGGCGGATATTTTGTTAAAACAGGTACAACACTGGGAACAGCAGATGTTAAGATCAATGCAGAGGTGAATATCACTCCGAATCCTGCGAAAGATTTTGTGAATGTAGTGTTGGGCAGACATTCAAAAGGAATGGTAACTATTTATGATGCTTCAGGAAAACTGGTTAAAACAGCAAATGTCAACACCAACGCAAGTAAAATTGATGTTTCAGCACTGGTAAGAGGAACTTATCTGTTCACCATTGTATTGGAGGATAATACAAAAATTACGAAAAAGGTGATTAAAGAATAAAAATTCAGTAATCAATTTCAAATAAAAAAGCAGCAGTTTCTATAACTGTTGCTTTTTTTATATTTGCTTAAAATAAAATTCATGTCACGTAAGTTTTTTTTTGGATTTCTTGTATTGGTAACCATCGTCTTTCAGAGTTTTGTAAGCGATGAGGCTGTTCATCCCTACCATGTAGGCTCTGTGGAAATTAATTATAATTCAAAATCCAGAACATTTGAAGTGACAGGAAGGTTTTTCCTTGATGATATGGAAAATGGCTTAGGAAAAAAATATGGAGGCGCTTTTCATTTTAATGATGAACAATACAAAGCAAAATTGAATGATGCCCTGCAAAAATATTGTTCAGAATATTTCAAATTAAAAGTTGATAATAAATTTTTGAAGGTCAACTACATCGGGTATGAAGAAGACCAGGAATCGGTAAATGTATTTCTGGAATCTGAAACTGTATCCACTCCCAAAAAAGTAGAAACAGCGGTAAGCTTTCTGTATAACCTTTTTGATGATCAGATCAATATTGTCCATATTATTGTGAATGGAGAAAGAAGAAGCGAAAAACTTACTTATCCTAACCGTTATCTTTATAAGCAATTTTAAACCTATTATAAAGCTCTAAAAGACAAGTAGAATTACAATTCGGTTTAGATTATTTTCGTTTGACGTAAAGATTTAACCTGTTGTGTGATGTTCTTAAGGGAGCAAAGGTAGAATCAACTTCATTGATTCGTTCTAAGCTTATTCATATCCACTCAGCTTAGTCAGCGACTTTGTCGCTTTCTTAGCTCACTTCTGATAAGCTATTTGACATGAACTTTGTGTTTTAACCAATTCGAAAATATTAATTTTCCAGCTGAATCAAGGTATTGATACCTTTTGCATGGGCGAGCAGATCAGGAAAAAAATCATCATAGCATTGCTGAAGACGCTCTTTATTCTTTAAAAAAGCTTCAAAAACAGGAATGTCCTTATCAAGATATTTTGCTTTATTAAGTACATTCTGAATACTGAATTTAATTCCCCAGTTTTCACGATAATTATAAAGCCAGTCATCATGCTCCATTTTGACAAGCATTTTTTTGAAGTTTTCGGGCAGCCACTGTTCATTGGCATTCAAAACACGGTACACTCGAAGGGAATGAGCTTTCCAGCCATCAAGCGTATGTAAAGAAAAATCGTTGGCTACAAAATGATCCATAGAAACATCTACAAATGCACCTGCGTATAATCTTACCAAAGGGGCAAACACTTTTTTGGCTTCATGAATGGCGGGGTGGGAATCTGTAAAAGTATCAATAGCTCTGTGCAGGGTAATTCCGTCCTGAATATCTTTCGGGAAAGAAAAACGATCCCTGTTGCGGATAAAATCTTCAAGAAACTGCCCCACGATCTGTCCGTCGGTAAAAGAAAGAAAAGAATGCGCCAGATAATTCATAATTTAAAGGTATGAATTAAATGTGAATGTTTGATAAAAGTGAATAGTGAAAAGTGAATCCTCTTCGCTTGTGAATTTTTTTATCTACATCCTCATTGACCATTGACTTGCGAAGCAAAATTGACCATTCACATTAAAAAAGTCTCTCGTGAAAATCCTCAATTTTGCTCACTTCTTCAATCTTTATTCCAAATTTTCTCTTCGGAATTTTATTAAGATTAGAAACGAATATTTTTTCATACCCCAACTTTTCAGCTTCAGTAATTCTTTGTTCTACCTGGGCTATAGGACGTATTTCTCCACTCAGACCAATTTCTCCGGCAAAGCAGTAATGTTCCGAAATGGCAATGTCTTCATTGGAGGAAAGAACAGAAGCAATGACCGCTAAATCCAGTGCCGGATCATCTGTTTTTATCCCTCCGGTAATATTCAGGAAAACATCTTTTGCCCCCAATTGAAAACCTGCTCTTTTTTCCAGTACAGCCAAAAGCATATTGAGCCTTTTTGAATCAAAACCGGTGCAGCTTCTTTGAGGAGTACCATAAACAGCAGTGCTTACCAATGCCTGAATTTCCAAAAGCATAGGTCTGTTTCCTTCCAGTGTTACGGCAACGGAGTTTCCGGACAGTTCTTCAAATTTTTTGGTGATCAGAATTTCAGAAGGATTTTTAATCTCTTTCAATCCCTGGGAGACCATTTCATAAATACCAATTTCGGCGGTAGAACCAAAACGGTTTTTATTGGCTCTCAACAATCTGAAAAGGTGATTCCGGTCTCCATCGAAATTCAGAACAACATCTACCATATGCTCCAGGACTTTTGGGCCGGCAATTTGGCCGTCTTTGGTGATGTGGCCTACAAGGAAAACAGGAGTATTATTTTCTTTGGCATATTTGATAATCTCATTGGAACATTCCCGGATTTGAGAGACCGTTCCTGGAGAACTTTCTATCAGTTGAGACTGCAGCGTCTGAATGGAATCAATGATCATGAAATCCGGTTCCAGTTTTTTTGCTTCATGAAGAATTTTCTCCAATGACGTTTCTGTAAAAAGGAAACAGTTCGGATTTTGAATATCCGTAAGCCTGTCAGCTCTCATTTTAATCTGAGATGCACTTTCTTCCCCGGAAACATAGAAGATTTTTTTCTTCATTTTTAATGCAAGCTGAAGCAGAAGGGTAGATTTCCCGATTCCCGGTTCGCCACCAATCAAAGTAACGGAGCCTAAAACAATTCCACCTCCTAAAACGCGGTTCAGTTCTTCGGAAGGTGTTTTTATTCTCGGTTCCTCGCTTGTTTCCACTTCAACAATATTGATGACATGTTGTTTCGTTTTTGAGAAAGGAGGACTTTTGTGAGAAGGTTTTTCAACAACCTCTTCTACTAAGGTATTCCACTCTCCACAGTTTTTACATTGTCCCAGCCATTGAGGGTACTGTGTTCCACAGTTTTGACAGAAATATGCTGTTTTCAGTTTTGCCATACTGCGAAGGTATAAAAAAGCATTTTTTTTTCAGAATCTAATTGAACTTAATATTAAAAACTAATCCATGCATGGTAGAAATATCTTTCATATATTAGCCTCATTCAATTAAAATATTAATGTAAAATATCATTACAATGAAAAAAGTATTTTTATCTTTCGTGTTTGTGTTTTTAAGTGTTGTTACCTTTGCACAAGGTACGTGGGACGTAGACCATATGCATTCTTCCATCAATTTTAATATTAAACATATGGGAATTAGCTTTGTACAGGGAAGATTCGATAAGTTTGACGGAAGGATGGCCAGTAGTGGAGCAAATCTGGATAATGCTGATTTAAGCTTTTCTATAAGTGCTTCCACCATTAATACCGGAGTGGACATGAGAGACAGACATCTTATAAGTGAAGAGTTTTTTGATGTGGCCAAATATCCTGCCATTGAATTTAAGAGCTCTTCCGTTACAAAAGATAAAAACAACAACTATATTGTTAAAGGAAAACTGACGATCAAAGGAGTGGAGAAAGATATTACGGCTCCGGTTACCTTCGGTGGGATTACAAAAAATAAAGACGGAAAACAAATTATGGGGATTCAGACCAAGTTTACCATCAACCGTCTGGATTATGGAATCAAATATGATCCTACAGGAGCAGGTATTGCAAAAGATGTTGAAGTAACCGCTTACTTTGAACTGGTGAAGCAATAATATTCAACCCCTAAAATATAAAAAGGTTTTCCGTTCTCATGGAAAACCTTTTTTGTTTATAAAAACCGGTCAGAGGATCTGCGGGAATTAAAAATAGTATTAATCTGAAACGTTTACTTTTCCTGAAGAAACAGTGAAAATTCCAAAATCATCAATCAGCATATTTTGTTTCTGAATGGTATTAAAAGCCATCATTCTGTCCAGCTCCTTCTGCGAGCGTCTTCTCATAATCCAGTCTTTGTTCTGATGGTTATTCAGTACATAGGCAATCATTTTCAGCTGAGGATGCCATGGTTGTCCGGTGTAAATGATGAAGGTATTCTTTTCCGAAATTGAATTCACGCCCTGAATCGCTTTACTCGCCATTTCATTATCTCCGAAAAGTTCAAGAATCCCGGATACAATGGTGATATTAGGTTCAAAATTCAGTTTTTGATAGGTTTGCGGATCAAAACAGTCAAAATTGGTAAATCTGATATCCTGATAGTTCTTTTCTTTAATAACTTTTTCTCCGATTTCAATATTGGATTTTACAAATTCGTTGATAACGATTTCTGCGTCCGGATATTTTTCTTTGATATCGAACAAATAATTTCCTGTTCCGCCTGCAATATCCAGTATTTTCACAGGTCTGCCCTGTTGTTTTAGTGTTTTGATATTTTGTTCCAAAAGCTGCAGCAAATGTTGTTTTCTGATGCGGATTCCTTTCCAGCCGATTGCATTGAGGTAGTTTTTATCCATCATTTTTCCAAAGCCGAATTTGCCTTTGGGTTGATTCTGATATACATAATCCAGCGAAGCTCCGGAATCGAAGCCGTATTTCAGACCAATGGCCATTCCATTGCTTAGTTTCCCGATTTTTCCTAAAGAAAATTTCTGCATTTTAAAATTCAGATTATTCCCGACATTATTTTGCAGATCGTTATATTCTTTTACAGAAAAACGGTCGGGAGAAAGAGAGTTTTGCTTTGTTGCTCTCTTGAAGCATTTTTCAGCAAAATCCACAATTTTATCGTAGACTTTTTCCTTTCCGGTATCGAATAAAATCCCATGGAAGAAATCAGGCAGCACTTCATAATGTTTCAAATCTGTATCCAGTTTTTCATGGAATATTTTCTGATCTTTATTGAAAACCACATGATCTTTTTCTGCAGCCAGAATTAAAGTCGGCGTATCTATAGCTTCAGCATCTTCTACCAGACGTTTTCCTGCTTTTGCCAGATCAATAAGAAGTTCTGCATCAATAGACCTTGAGATCAGGGGATCTGTATCATATGCTTTTTGCTGTTCAAGATCATGAGTCAGCATTTTGGATTTTACATAGCTTTTAATGATCAGTCCTTTCTTAAGCTTTGTTCCTAACGTAATCATTTCATTAGCAAGAGGAACAATGAGATTGATTTTAAAAGCTGGAGCCAAAAGAGCCATTCCTGCAATAGAAGGAGCGAAATCATGAGCCCATGCAGAAGCTACCACTCCGCCTATACTATTGGCTACAACAAAAATGTCTGCCGTTTTTATATCGTATTGGGAATTGATAAATTGAGAGAAAGCATCTAAATCTCTTACATAATCCATAAAAACAGATGAGGTTTGGGTTTTCGTATACCCATGCCCACGAAGATCAAATGCGAAGATATTGTATTTTGAAAACTGGGGAGATTGTGCAATATCATTTAGTCTTTCAGAATGTTCATGTCCACGGTGGATCATGATGATACTCTTCTGCTGAGGTTGATAATTCCACTCACGATAAAAAATTTCACTGTTGTCAAAACTTGTAAAATGTCCGCTGTTCATAGATTAAATTTTTTTCAGAAAATCCTCCAGATAAGTAGGTATGACCGCATGCTTATTGTGGGTTTTCATCATGGTTATTGCTTCTGTAAGAGGTAAAGATAGAATATTTTTGATTACTAAAATTCCGATTACTGAACTTCTTGTGAATCCCATTGTGCAATGGATCAGAATCTTGCCATCCGGCGGAAGTTGCTGATAATATTCTGTGATTTCCGTAACCAGCTTTTGGGTTTCAGAACTATCAAATGTTCCAATGTCCAGAAGAGGAAAAGAATGATAAACTGCTGTATCTTTTATGATAGAGAGTTCTTCTATTTCAGCTGACAGGTCATACACAAATGTTGCTTTGTTAATTCCGAAATCCTGTATGCTTTCACGATCAGGTCTAGATGAAATATATAATCGGGGAAGAATTTCCAAGGGAGTTCTGTTTTTCCGGAAAAACCTCCAAAATATCCTGTAAATTAACAGATATGGGATATAGAAAATCTTTTTTATCCACGGAATATGTCCTGCTTTATTTTTTAAAAAGAAGATATCGTTTTTCTGATAATGATACCCGATCAGAATAATCATCAACCCTGGCCAAAGAAATAACAACCCTGTTTCTCCGATGAATTGATTAGCCAGAAATACGATTAAAATAATACACCATCCTGATAAAAAATAGAGGTTGGCGATATGAAAATTTCTATACAGAAAATTATTTTTTTGATAAGGAAAGATGATAAAACTAAAATGGGCAAGAATACTTCCGGTTATGACATCAATGAAATGATGCTGATACGTTGTCAACGTAGAAATTCCCAAGATAATAAGCCAAAGCATTACGAATGATCTTCCTTTTTTTAAATTCCTGAAAACAGACCAGAAAATAAAAGCATAGGCAATATGAAGGGACGGAGCCTGATTGAAAGGAGAATCAAATACTTTTAAAAACTGAAAAGAATATCCCAGAACCGGGTCGTTGATTTCAGGTTTGGGCAATGAAAATTTTAAGGGAAATAATAAGAAGCAAATTCCGGCAACAACCGTTACGAAGAGTATGCGCTGTGTTAAAACTTTAAGCTGCTCTTTATTTTGACAGAAAAAAAATACCAGACAGAAAAAGATTCCGCTGGTCATATAAGGAATAATGCTCCACGGAATAAATGGAATGTAATTTTCAAAATTAAAGACGAAGGACGGAACATCAGTCAGTTTTGAAATGTACCATGCTGTAAAATTGTAAACCATCATAAATACAATGGAACACAGAATCAAAGCGTACAGCTTTCGTTGTATTGTCAGTTGTTTTTCATCCATTGGGCTTTTCTGAACATGATGATATTTAATAAAGAAGAAGGAAGTAGGGATAAAGATTTCATCATCCACTTCATTTTTGTTGGGAAAATAATAAGCTTTTTTTGTTTTTCTATGGCTTCTGAGATAATGGAAACTGCAGTTTCTACCTCCGTAAGGAATGGTTTTTTACTTAAGTTATTTTGGTTAAGCTGCCTTAATTTTTCGGTATCAATATATCCCGGAGCAATTGTAGTGACAGAAATTCCGAAAGGTTTCAGTGCACGGTGATACGCATCGGCAATCTGTATTACAGAACGTTTTGTCTTCGTATAAAGACTGGAATTTTCATATTCCAATATCCCTGAAACAGAAGCAATCACGGCAATACTTCCTTTTTTCTGATTTTTCATTACTTTTCTTGCTGCCTCGAAAAAATTAACGGTTCCCAGAATATTGGTCTGGAGCATTTCTTCAGCCTCTTCGTAAGAAATTCTTCCTGCTACATCTTCTGCATAGCTTCCTGCACAGTTAATGAAAATGTCAAGTTCATTTTTATCCACAAGAAAAGACTGTAATGTGGATAACAGGGCGTTGATGTCACAAACATCTGTCTGAAAAGCCTTTATATCTTTAGAATCATTCTCCGGGATTTTAGTAAGATCTCTTCCACAGATTCCTACACAGTATCCTTTAGAAAGATAGTGTCTGGCCAGTGCATAGCCAATACCCGAAGTTCCGCCTGCGATAAAAACGTTCATGAGTGTCTGATGGTTTTCAATTCTATGTAAAAATAGATTTTAAAAGTGAAAATAAGGTGAATGTTTTTAACGATTGAAACATTAAGATTTTTTTAAGATGTTTAGAATATGAAGATGAGCTTTGCTTTAAGCTTAAAAATCAGGATGATTCATCTTAACTATACTTTATTTCTTAATGGTTTTAGTATTACTTATAAAACTAAGATATTCAATAGGCACGGGCTTTAGCCCGTGATCACAATAGGTTGCATTTCCATTGGCTTTAGCCGAAACTTAAAACTATGTGTTAAAAACCACCCCGTCAAAAATTCTTTGAATTTTCGCCACCCCTCCGGAGGAGGGGAATTTTCCCGTCTTCAGTTGGAGGATTTGTCATCACCCTCTAATAGTTTTCATGGTCTGATCAAATCCATATTGCCATTGTATTTCCATGTCTTTCACAAATTGGTGGTAACTTTTAGGAAACGAAAAATTGATTTCAAATTTTCTCCAGTCAATTCCTTTTTTCAGATAATGTCCTTCCAGTTCCTGTTTTATGTTGATGGTATCAATTTGGAAGCCTGATAAAAGTTGGTCTGTCTCTGCAAGCCTTTCATTTCCACTGAATCCAAGGACAGAACGTACAAGAGCTTCTTCCACGGGATTGTATGATTGTTTTTTTTCGGTAATGATTTCCTGTGCGAGATGCTGACTTAATTCTGCAGGAACAAGATCTATAGCTCCGCCAGCAAAATATTTTCCCTTAAGAAATGCAGGTTCTACATAAAACATATCGGAAATAGAAGCTCGGGTACTTTCAAGCATGGAAAAGTCAGTAACTATTTTGGGCGTTTCTTCAACAGCACTGTTTTTTAAGCTTTCAGAATGACTGACAATTTGTTCGGGGTAAATCTTCTTTGCTGTTTCCGGATCTGTGAAGATTGTTTTTTGATATAATTTTTTTTCATTTCTTTTTTGTCCACATTCTTTTGGGGTAAAAAGAATCTCCGAACCCATAATTAGGGTAGGTATTTCTTTTGAAAACTGAACATTTTTGATGGCTGGAAAACATTTGGATAGATCTTGGGGCATTTCAACAAGATATCGGTTGAAAACATCTTCAATGAATGGGGCTTTTCTTTTATCCAGAAGTTTTTTTAGTGAGAAAAATCCGATTTGTGAAAGTTTTCTCTGCTTTGTCAATACAGTTCCTGAAACAAACTGAAAATATTCTTCAGATGTCAGGTATTCTTTCCGGGAAAGATGATCAGGAAAAGCATTGATGATTGTTGCTGCAAATGATCCACCACAGGAAGCAATCAGGAGATCCGGTTTAAGATCCAGTTCTTCCAGTGCAGCGAAGATTCCGAGATAAATCATCAGCCTTGTTCCGCCTCCTGAAAAAATAACAGCTCTTTTAAATTTTTCTTCCATGGCATTAATTTTTTATCAGAAGAGGAAATAACCAAAAGAATAAAGGCGCATTAAAAACCAGACTGTCCATTCTATCAAGAAGGCCACCATGTCCGGGAAGCAGGCTGCCGGTATCTTTTACACCGGTTTTTCTTTTTACATAAGACATGAAGATATCACCGAAAAATCCTGAAATTCCCAGAACAAGTCCTAAAATAGAATTGGTTACCATATTTGTTGTAAGCAGAAAATGTCCTAAGATATTACTCAGGATAATTGTAATAAAAATACCACCAATAAGCCCTTCCAGTGTTTTGTTGGGACTGATTTGAGGTGTTATTTTATGTTTCCCGAAAAACTTTCCCATCAGATATTGAAATACATCGTTCAGTTCAGTCACTACTACAATGAAGATAATGGCATTCAACCCATCAAAACGATTTCTTATCCATAGCAAATTCGGAAAAGCGATAAGGCATATTAATAAGGCAATGGAAATTCCGTATATCTGTTTTACGGAGGAACCTTTCAGTACAGAACGGCATACAATGAGGATTGTTATAAGGAAACTGTACAAAAGGTAAACATCAGTATTCAAAAAATAGAGCAGGAAAAACTGTAAAACACTTATGAAAATTGAAGGAGCAAGTGGAGAATCATAAATTTTGAACATCCTTGAAAATTCAAAAAAACATTGAAAACTTATCCATGAAACCAAAATGGTCATAGCAAGATGATGTGAAACTCCCAGCGCAAAAACAATAATGATGTAGATCCATGTTTTTACCCGTATAGGAACATCGGCAAATTTATTTTCTTCAGGCTTCATTCAGAGATTTCTTAAGTCGTGTATAAGTACTGATCAGGAGTAAAACAATGATAATTCCAAAAATGTATGGGGAAACAACGGTAATGTTTACTCCGAAAAGGGTGAGTAAACCATACAATCCAAGGATAAGGGCACGGTCACTTTTTCCCATAGGTCCGTCATAACGGCGTTCCTTTCCTACGATTTTTCCCATTACTCCTGCAAATTCATTAATGATGCTAAGAACGATGAAGACAACGATAAGATATAAACTTTCAGGCTGAAATTTAAGGAGAGGAAAAAATATAATGACATCGGAAACAATATCGCCCACTTCATTCAAAACCTCTCCGAGTTTGCTGGTCTGATTGAATTTTCTGGCCATCATTCCGTCCAAAGCATTTAAAGCCATTCTCAGAAGCAATCCCACGGGAAGACTTAGGAAGAACCATTTCGAAATATCCGCATTCCAGAACAGTATCCCAATAACCACGGATAAGAGAATAGAACTGATCGTAATCTGATTGGCCGTAATCTTATTTCTATGAAAAAATAACAAAACAGGAGTGAGGAGCTGCTGGAATTTTGGTTTTAGTTTATATACGGAAATCATGATGGTTATAGCTTTGTTTCATTTGCTTATACCAAATATAGATAAAAATTTTTATCAGGTTTTATGATTGTTTGAAGGATGTTTTACCATTTTCAAAATGTAAAAGATTGCTTTGTATTTCTTTTTCCCCTAACTTTGCACAAACCTAATCTAATGAGTAAAAAGAATACAAAGTACATCTTTGTGACAGGAGGTGTAACTTCATCTTTGGGAAAGGGAATCGTTTCTGCTTCTCTGGGACTTCTACTAAAATCACGTGGCTTTAATGTAACGATCCAAAAATTAGATCCTTATATCAATATCGACCCAGGAACTTTGAATCCTTATGAGCACGGAGAGTGCTATGTAACTGAAGATGGTGCGGAGACGGATCTGGATTTAGGCCATTATGAGCGTTATCTTGATGCTCCTACATCCCAAAACAACAACGTTACTACAGGAAAAATTTACCAGACTGTAATCGAAAAAGAAAGAAAAGGAGATTTCCTTGGAAAAACAGTTCAGGTAATTCCTCATATTACTAACGAAATCAAACGTAGAATTAAAATCCTTTCAAAACAGAACTACGATATCATCATTACTGAAATCGGAGGAACGGTAGGGGATATTGAATCTTTACCATACATTGAAACTGTTCGTCAGTTGAAATGGGAATTGGGAGAGCGTAATTCTATGGTAATCCACCTGACTTTATTGCCTTACCTGGCTTCAAGTGGAGAATTAAAAACAAAACCATCCCAGCACTCTGTTCGTCAGTTGATGGAAAGCGGAATTATGGCTGATGTTTTAGTTTGCAGAACAGAACACAAAATTCCTAAAGATCAGAGAGCAAAACTGGCACAGTTCTGCAACGTTCCTTTAGATAATGTTATCGAATGTAAAGATCTTGAAACGATCTATGAAGTTCCAATGTATCTTCAGAAGCAGAATTTCGATGATGTAGTATTGAAAGAACTTGATCTGAAGAGTGATAAAGATGCTGATCTAAAAGACTGGAAGAGTTTCCTTAAGAAATTCCAAAATCCAAAGAAAACTGTTGAAATTGCATTAGTTGGAAAATATATTTCCCTTCAGGATTCTTATATTTCTATTGCTGAAGCATTCAAACATGCAGGAGCTGACCTTGAAACTGAAGTAAAAGTAAGATGGGTATACAGTGGAGATATCACGGAGGAAAACATCAAAGATACTCTGAAAGGAGTAAATGGTATCCTTGTAGCTCCAGGTTTCGGAGACAGAGGGATTGAAGGAAAAGTTCTTACGGCAAAATATGCAAGAGAAAATAAAATTCCGATGTTGGGAATCTGTTTAGGAATGCAGATCATGACGATTGAATTTGCAAGAAATGTTTTAGGACATACAAAAGCAAACTCCATGGAATTTGATACAGCAACTCCGGATCCTGTAATTTCCTTGATGGAAGAACAGAAAAATGTGGTAGATAAAGGTGGAACAATGCGTCTGGGAGCATGGAAGTGTTCTTTGAAAAATGGTTCTAAGCTTTATGATATCTACGGAAGCAAAAATATCTCTGAAAGACACCGTCACCGTTATGAATTCAACAGTGATTATCTTCAGGAGTTTGAAAAGAACGGTTTCCTTGCTACAGGTACCAATCCTGAAACTGGTTTGGTAGAAGCGCTTGAACTTCCTGATCATCCATTCTATGTGGGAGTTCAGTACCACCCGGAATATAAAAGTACGGTAGCGACACCGCATCCTTTATTCAGAGCTTTCATTAAGGCTTGCGAAAAGAAATAAGGTAAAATTTTATCATAAACGTCTACATATAAACTCAGGCTGATTATTCTCAGCTTGAGTTTATTATATAGTAACAACGTAAAGCATAGAGTTTTGATAAAAAAACAGTATTTTTGTCAGCTCAAATTACGTACACCAGTGCGTACATTTTAAATTTAAAATTTTAATATAAAATAAAATGCAACAAAACAACGGAATCGATAAGAAGCAAATGATTAGTTTCGCGGTTTTATGCCTTGTTCTCTTCGGTTTTATGTTCTATTTCCAGAACAAACAAACGAAAGAAGCGGAGTTGAAAGCTCAGGAGCAGAAAACGGAACAGGCTAAAAATGCCGTAAAGCAAACTCAGGCAAACAATATCAATCCAAATGTAACTCCTAACGCCATCCAGACCGCAAGTCTTGGAAATAATGAACTGAAACTTGAATTTTCAAGCTTAGGAGGACAGGTTTCCAAAGTAGAGCTTTTAAAATATAAAGCCTACAACCACAAAACAGACAATGCAGATCAGCCACTTTATCTGATCACTAAGAATAATTCAAACTACGGTTTTCAGTTTAAAGATAAAACAGGAAAGACTGTTAATACTAAAGATTTAGTTTTCTCACCTTCTGTTAGTGGAAATGCTGTAACCTTAACTGCAGATTATAATGGTGCTGTAATTCAATTCATTTACACACTACTTCCAAAATATACCCTTGATTTTAAAGTAAGAACTCAGGGACTTTCCAAAATTACTTCCGATAACAAAGCAGATTTCATCTGGGATTACAATGTAAGAAACTTAGAGAAAGGTAGAGCTCAGGAGCAATCTCACTCAGAATTTTCCTATGCATTCAATAATTATAAAGACTATGATTATGATGGAAGAACAACGATGGAAGAAGAAAAGGAGACTCTTAACTGGATTGGGGTAAAACAGCAGTTCTTCACTTCAGTAATTGAAGCGAAAAACGGATTCACCCAAAGTAAAGGAAACCAGGAAAATGTTGAAGAAGGTGAATATTTGAAGAAACTCAACTATGAAGGCTTTGTTCAGATGACAGGAAGTGAGCTGAACCAGGACTTTACATGGTATTTCATGCCATTGGATTTACCATTGCTTAAATCCTATGATAAAAACTTTGATGAAATTCTTCCGTTAGGTTGGTCATTCATCGGAGCGATGAACCGTTATTTCTTCATGTGGTTATATGGTATTATTGCTGCGTGGGGATTATCAGCAGGTTGGGTAATTTTCGTAATGACAATCATTGTGAAACTAATCCTTTCACCAATTATGTATAAGCAGCATAAATTGAGTGCGATGATGAAGGTAATCCGTCCGGAAATTGATGAGGTAAACGCTAAGTTTAAGGATGCAGATCCGATGAAGAAACAGCAGGCTACAATGGAAGTGTACAGAAAAGCGGGAGTAAACCAGATGGCGGGATGTTTACCGGCATTAGTTCAGATTCCTATCTTCTATGCATTATTCCGTTTCTTCCCGAACTTTATTGATCTTAGAGGGCAAGGCTTCTGGTTTGCAAAGGATTTGACAGCTTATGATGATTTGATCAAGCTTCCGTTCAAAGTTCCTTTCCTTGGAGATCACTTAAGTATTTTTGCATTAGCTTGTACCGTTGTTATTTTAATCTATACTGTAATGACTTCAGGAAATATGCAGCAGCCTCAACAGGAAGGAATGCCAAATATGAAGGTATTAATGTACATCTTCCCGGTGACATTCTTATTCTTCCTTAACACTTCGGCTTCAGGACTTTCATGGTATTATTTTGTATCGAATGCGATTAACATCTTAATCATCCTTGTTATTAAATATGTGATTTTGGATGAAAAGAAAATCCATGCTCAGATTCAGTCTAACAAGGAAAAACCAAAAGCAGAAGGTAAATTCCAGAAGAGAATGAGAGAGATGATGGAGAAGGCTCAGGAGCAACAAAAGACTCAGGAGCAACAAAGAAGTAAAAAGAAATAATTTTCTTAATTATATCTTAAAAAAGAGAAGCAATACAGTATTGCTTCTCTTTTTTTATAGTAATTTTTATTTAGAAAGATTTTAAATTTCTAATTGTTATATGCGAATTTAATAATTGAAAATGAGAGGTTTTTAATCATATTTCAGTCTGAAAGATTGTCTGTGATAAACTGTTGGACCGTGTTTTATAAGGGCTTCCTGGTGTTTTTTTGTGGCATAGCCAAAATTGGTATCCCAGCCGTATTCCGGATGTTCTTCATGAAGCTGGATCATTAATTGGTCTCTGTAATTTTTGGCAAGAATGGAAGCTGCAGCAATAGATAAAACTTTGGAATCTCCCTTAATGATACATTGATGAGGAATATAATTATAGGGATGGAATTTATTCCCGTCTACCAAAATAAGTTCCGGTGTAATACTCAGTTTGTCCAGTGCACGATGCATGGCATGAATGCTTGCATTGAGGATATTATGTTCATCAATAAAGGATGGGGGAAGTTCTGCAATAGCATAGCTTTTTACATTGTCTTTGATATAATGGTCCAGCTCCATCCGGGTTTTAAATGTTAATTTTTTTGAATCATTCACCAGATTTTGTTTGAAGTCATCATCTAAAATTACCGCTGCTGCTACTACCGGACCGCTTAAACATCCTCTTCCTACTTCATCACATCCGGCTTCAATGTAAAGGTTTGACCAGTTTTTTATTAGCTCCATGAATTGTTTCTATAAATGCAAAAATATAAAATTTTGCAGGAAGTGATTTTGTGTGTTTTTTACTGTTTTTATTGTTATAACAAGTATAATTTACTGTTTTTAATTTTTTTTATTGGGGTTGCTAATTGTATGTGTTTTTCATATTGATGAAATAATGTATATTTTTTTAATGAGTTGTTAGTTTTGGCATATGTTAAATGCTTTTGTTTTTGTTAATTATAAAATTTTAACATTTTCTTTGGTTATTTTGTGAAAGTTTCACATATTTGTAATCTGTAAAAATAATTGAATTTGATATGAAGAAATTAACTGCGAGTGTTTTCGCGGTGGTACTGTCGTCGTCATTTATGATGGTATCAGCCCAAAACACGAAAGATACTCTAAAAACCAAAAATATAGAGGAGATAGTTGTTACCGGAGCCTTAGGTATCAAAAGAAAGGCTGATGCGATAACAAATACACAGCAAGTTGTAACGACAAAAGAACTGAATCAGGCGTCAGCACCAACTGCTGTACAGGCATTGACGGGTAAGGTTTCAGGTTTACAAATCAATTTGACAAACAATGGTGTGGATCCTAGCTATAGAGTTGTCTTAAGAGGTGCTAAATCTATCACGGGTAATAACCAAGCGTTAATTGTAATTGATAACGTTATTTCATCTGCTGACATCTTACAGCAGATACCACCAGAAGCAATCGAAAACATCAACGTAATTAAAGGTTTACAAGGAGCAGCTCTTTATGGGCAGCAAGGGGTGAACGGGGTAATTATTGTGACGACAAAAAGAGGAACAAAATCTGAGAAACTTCAGATGACGTTCAATTCGTCTATTGATATCTCTAATGTTTTCATGCTTCCAAAAGTTCAGCAGAAGTACGGTAAAGGAGTTCAGGATGAAGGATGGAGTGATGTGGATTACGGTGGTACAAACTATGTGCCATGGGAAAACATGTCTTGGGGAGCTGCTTATGACAACCCGGCTATCGGAGGAACAATGATGCCTTCAGGTCTTCCACAGGCTGATGGTTCATTTATTTATGAAAAATATGCTCCAGTGAAGAATTTCATGAATAAATTCTTTTCAACAGGAGTATTAACCCAAAACGGAATTACAGCAACAGCAGGTGGATCTGATTCATATGTGTCCTTCTCTGCTAACAGAACTGAAAATAATTTCGTAGTTGAGGGTGATAAATTAAGACAAAACAGTTTTATTTTTAAAGCTGGAAAGAAAATAGGAAAATTGAAAATTGATGGTAACATCAACTATATCAATAGAATAATATCCACTACAAACTCATCATTATATGATGATATTCTTCAAACTCCTACTAACAACAACATTAAACTGTATAGAAATAGTGGAATTGAAGGATATTACACAGGATATGCTGTAAACCCATACTGGACAATTGATCACGAAAGATATGACAGACGTAGTGATTACTTTAGTGCTATCCTTGGTTTAGATTATGAATTGAATAAGAACATCAACATTACGTATAACGGAAACGTTACTACTAGAGGGATGACTTATACAAGACATAATGATGGTGCTATTTTTACTAATACATATAACCTTCCTGGAGCATCCATCGACGGAATTACTTTTGGTGATTTAGGAAATGGTGATATCACTTCTTGGTTCTATGAAAGTACATCTAAGGAAAGAAACTACTATGGTGACTTAATGATTAACTTTAATTATGAGTTAACGGATAAAATCGGATTAAAGTTTAACATTGGTAATAACATCCAGGACAGAACTTACAATGTAACATCTGTAGGAGGTAATAATTTAGATATTCCAGGTTGGTATCACATTAAAAATGTACTTAATCCAGATCCATTCTCTAGTGCTAATCTTGATAACTATCAGACAAACAGTAGAATTATTGCAGGATTTGCGAATTTAGATTTAAGCTATAATGATTATTTGTTCTTAAACTCTACATTTAGAATTGAGCAGTCTTCAGTATTGTCAACAAGACCTTATAGCACAGGAAAAAGAACAAACCCGGTTTATCCTTATTATTCTGTAGGTTTATCTTTTGTGCCAACTAAAGCATTTGCTAACTTAAAAGGAGATATTCTTAACTACGCAAAAATTACCGGATCATATACACGAGTAGGTAACACAACTGCAGTAGATCCTTACAGAACAGATGAAATCGGAGTATTCCCGACAGGGTTCCCATTTAACGGATTAAGTTCATATATTAATAATCAAACGCCTACATCGGTAGATATTAAACCTGAATTTGTTAATACTTTAGATTTCGGAATGTCTCTAGGATTCCTGAAAGATAGAATTAGATTAGATGCGTCTGTTTACCAATCTACAACTGATGACTTAATTACGGCAAGAACTGCATCAAGTACATCAGGATTAACAAGTATTCTTGATAACGTGGGTAAAATGAGACTAAGAGGTCTTGAACTTGATTTAGGAATAACGCCAATTAAAACAAGTGATTTTACTTGGGATATGAAGGTGTCTTACTCTACATATAGATCTAAAGTATTGGAATTAGCTGATGGAGCTGATGAAGTATCTTTATTAAGCAGTACTTCAGCAGCAGTAGGTATCTTTGCTGTAAAAGGATCTGATTTCCCGGTTATCAAAGGAAGTGCATTCCAGAGAGACGATCAGGGAAGAATTATTGTTGACTCTAAAGGAAATCCTTTGACAACAAGTAATCTTCAGGTGTTAGGAAGAGCAACTCCTGATTATATTCTTGGATTCTCTACAAACATTAAGTATAAAGGATTTACTTTATCTGCGATGGGAGATTTTAGAAAAGGTGGTAAATTTGTATCCTTTACGAAAAACTTACTTGCATTTACAGGAGGTTTAGAGGAGTCAGCTGAGTTTGACAGAACTCAAGGATATGTTGTTCCTAATTCAGTACAGAATACAGGAACTGCTGCTAACCCAATCTACACTCCAAATAATACGCCAGTAGGAGGTGCAGGAACGTATACTAACGTTACTAACTATTTCTCAAGTAGTGCGTATAGAGCTGTAGGTGAAAACCTGGTAGTTGATGCAACTGCATTGAAGATTAGAGAAATTGCGTTAAGCTATGATATACCAAGATCAGTATTAAGCTCAACTTTCTTGAACTCATTAACAATCGGTGTTTATTCAAGAAACCCATTCTTTAAGTACGCAGATAATAACAGAAACTATGCTGATCCGGAAACTGCAAGTACAACAGGGAATGCTGCAGGTTTTGCTTATACAACGCAGTATCCATCAACTAGAAGCTTTGGATTTAACCTTAAAGCATCTTTCTAAAATTTAATTAATTATTACTTGAAAATGAAAAAATTTAAATATACAATACTTGGTTTAATCGTTACCTCAATGACGTTGACTTCATGTGATCATTATCTGGATATTAATGAAAATCCAAATAATATTCATGCGGAAGCTATTACACCAACTTTATTATTTCCTGGTGCTGTTGCTCAGACTTACAGAACACAAGCTACATGGATGAATAGATTTGGAGGGCTTATGATGAACTCTTATGCGGGTAACTCTTATTCTTTTGGAGCTCCATTTGGTAACGAATATACATTAAATGTAGATAGTTCTTTTTATCCACAGATCTGGGATGGATTATACAGAAACGTAAGTAACTTTGTTGCTATTGAGAAATATGATAATTCTAACCATAAATATGATAATTATGTAGCTGCTGCAAAAGTGATGAAAGCATTTTATATGCAGACTATTGTAGATTTGTATGGGGATGCTCCTTATAGCCAGGCATTTATGGGTCAGGCTAATGCAACTCCAAAATACGATAATGATGAGGAAATCTACAGATCATTAATTCTTGGTCTGAATGATGCTATCACTCTTATTGATAACGGTAATGCTGCTGCACTTGAACTTGGTGCTACTGATATTGTTTTCCAGGGAACAATGGATAACTGGAAGCGTCTTGCGAATACTGTGAAACTAAGAATGTTGGTTAGAATGTCTAAAGTAACAGGTTCTATGGCTACTTTTAGAGATCAGCAACTTCAAACTTTAGCAGGGGCAGACTTTATAGATAGCGATGTTTTAGTAAATCCTGGGTACAGTGCTGCTAATGATGACCAGCAGAACCCGTTTTATGGATACTATGTGAGAAACAGTTCTAATTCTCAGTTGCAGAATAATACATTATTTACAGCATCTGAACATATTGCAACTTGTCTTAATGGTAACCCTTATAATATGGCTGATAATGTTTATCAGAAATTTAATGGTATCATTGATGCAAGAAGAGGAAGAATGTTCTCATTAGTTGCTTATAATGGTCTTTCAGTTGTTAAAGGAGTTAGACAGGGTGCTACACCAGGACAGCCGGGAGCTCCGACTGATCTTACAACGGTTTCAAGATTTGGAAATGGTTGGATATTTGGTCAAGGTAGCCCTAGTACTACTGCTCAGCTTACATCGGTTGGATCTGCGAAATCTGGTGTTTTAATGACACGTTCAGAGAGTAACTTCCTTCAGGCTGAAGCTGCTGTTAGATATCCATCTATCTTCTCTAATGGACAAGCCAAATTTGAAAATGGTATCAAAGCATCTTTTGATTATCTATATGCTACAGCGGGTACTTCTGCTACATACATTACTGCTATTCAGGCTAAAGTAGGTTTAGGTTGGAATGGTACTAACGATAATAAGATTGAAGCGATCATGACTCAAAAATGGTTAGCTACTGCAGGAATTAACCCTACGGAATCTTTCATTGATTATAACAGAACTGGTTACCCGGTTACTCCTATGGCAACAACTTCAGCGAAGCCTAATAAGCCATACAGATTGATGTATCCGTCATCTGAATATGTAGCTAACTCAGCGAACGTTCCTCAGATTTCAAATGCTCAGTGTTTTACTAAGAACCAAACGACTCCATTCTGGAATCAGAACTAATTTTTTATAAAACAATTTTAATATATTTTACCGCCTTCGGGCGGTTTTTTTTGTTTTAAAAAGCAAAAGTTTCTTTATTTATGAAAATATGCACAACATAGCATCTGTAATGGGTATAGATATTTTCTTTCTTTTTATGATTTTCAAGTTATTGACATTCAGTTTGTTTAACTTCTTTAGGAGCGCAAATTATTATAGATTCTATCAATTTAAATGATTGTTATTATTTCTTAAAAAAAATAAGTTTTAAATGAGGGGTTTTTGTTAAATGTTTTGTTTTTAACTTATTTTAATAATTTATTGATTGTTTTTATTCTAAAATATTAAATAAGTTTCAATTTTTCTACATTTTTCTTTGTGGTATTAAGAAAGTTTTACAAATTTGTACAGTCACAAAAATTAATTTGATATGAAGAAACTAACAGCAAGTCTTCTTGTTTTAGTAGTATCTTCTTCTATAGCTGTTGCCAATGCCCAGCAAAAGAATGATACTGTTAAAACAAAAGAAATTGAGGGTGTGGTAGTAACCGCACTCGGGATTAAAAGAGAGAAAAAATCTCTTGGTTATGCTTCTGAAGAAGTAAAAGCAGCAGAGTTAACTGGTGGAACTACCAATACAGGTAACGTAGCATCTCTTCTTTCAGGTAAGGTAGCCGGACTACAGGTAAATACAAATAACAACTTTGGCGGGTCTGCCAACCTTTTGATCAGAGGATACAAATCATTAAACGGAGGTTCTCCACTTATTGTAATTGACGGTTCCCCTGTAAATAATACAACTGTAACAACAGGAGCTCCTTTCGATTATGGTAATTTCTTATCAGATATCAACCAGGAAGATATTGAATCAATCAACGTACTAAAGGGTGCAGCAGCATCTGCTTTATACGGAGAAAGAGGAAGTGATGGGGTTATCCTTATTGTGACCAAAAGTGGTAGAGGGAATAATGACGGAAGCTGGGGAGTTACTTTAAACTCAGGAATTACCGCTGGTTTTATTGATAAATCTACATTCCCTAAATATCAGACAAAATATGGAGCTGGATATGGAGGAGAATCTTGGAATGAAGATCCGGGGCCTGGAGGGTATAATTATGCTAACTTTGGGGATGACGCATCTTATGGTCCTGTGTTTAATCCTAATTCATTGGTTTATCAATGGGATTCATTTGATCCTTCTTCTCCAAACTATGGTAAAGCAACACCTTGGGTAGCTGCTAAAAACGGACCTATTAAATTCTTTGAAACACCAGTCACATACGTTAATACACTTACCATTGAAAAAGGAAATAAAACTTCAAATCTTTCCTTATCCTATTCCAATATGCTTTCCAATGGTCTGATGCCTAATTCAGAATTAAGAAAAAATACAATTTCTGCAAAATTTAGCCATGATTTTACAGATAAACTCCACGCTTCAGTCTTCACTACATTAACATTACAAGGTACAAGAGGACGTAATGAAACAGGATATTCAGATAATATTGTTTCTGGTTTTAGACAATGGTGGCAAACCAATGTAGATGTAGCTGCATTAAGAAATGCTTACCAAAACAATGGCAACAGTAATTTCAGCTGGAACAGAACCTCTGCAACTGATGGAACTCCTCAGTATTGGAATAACCCTTATTTCCAAAGATACCAGAGTTATCAGTCAGATGATAGAACAAGAGTTTTTAGCTATGCACAATTAAAATATGACGTTTCTAAAAACTTTGGTATTACCGGAAAATTATCCTATGATGATTTGCAGATGGTGGTAGAAGAAAGGTTGATGAACGGATCATTACCTCAAGTATTCGGAGCTTCCGGTCTTAATGTGGGCTCAGGATATGCAAGAACGAATGTTAAAAATTCGGAAATGAATTTTGATTTATTTGCGAACTATAAATTTGATATCACTCCTGATTTGAATGTGAGTGGGATTGCCGGAGGAAACGTGAGAAGAAATTTGATCGATAATGTATATATGAGTACAGAAGGTGGTTTATCTAAACCAGGACTTTTTGCTATATCCAACTCGGTAAGAACAATACTTCCTCCTGATGAAAATTATGCGAAGTTTTTAACTTCAAGTTTATATGCGACAGCATCATTTGGTTATAAGAATTTCTTATTTGTAGATGGTACTTTCCGTGTTGACCAATCTTCAAACTTACCAAAAGGAAATAACAGTTACTCATATCCATCCGTAACAGGATCCCTTATCCTGTCGGAATTTGTAAAACAACCATGGCTTAGCTTCTGGAAGGTAAGAGGAAACTATGCAGAAGTAGGTTCTTCTACATCGAACTACAGATTAGCCAATACATTTAAAGCAAGAGGAGAAGGATTGTTTGATCAGCCTTATTTCCTTGCGAATCCTAATTTGAAACCTCAAAGGTCTAAAGAAACTGAATTTGGTATGGAGGCTCAGTTCTTCAAAAATAGATTAGGATTTGATATCGCTATTTATAAGACCAAAACGATTGATCAGATTATCAATTTACCCGTATCTTCAGCTACAGGATACCGAACATTCTTAGTAAATGCCGGACAAATTGATAATAAAGGTATAGAAGTTCAGTTGAATGGTACTCCATTCAAATCAGAGAACTTTACCTGGGATGTTAATGTGAACTGGTCTAAGAATGAAAATAAAGTTATTGCTCTAAACGGTAATTCACAGAATTATCTAATGGCAACGTATCAGAACGGAGTGTCTTTGAATGCTCGTGTAGGTGAAGCTTTTGGAGCGTTGGTAGGATCAGATTATCAATATGATGCCAATGGTAACAAAATTGTAGATCCGGTGAGCGGAAATTATCTTAGAAATAACAACCAGGTTATTGGAAATATTACCCCAGACTGGGTAGGAGGTATAAGAAACAGTTTCCGTTATAAAGATTTCTCTTTAAGTTTCCTTATTGATGTAAAACAGGGAGGAGATGTATATTCTCCGGATATGGCCTATGGTACAGCTACTGGTTTATATGAAGAGACCGCTTATTATAGAGAAAGTGGAGTGATCAATCCGGGAGTGAATCCTAATGGAAATGTCAATACTACTGTTGCAGGTGATCCAACCTCTGCTGGTAGTGTAGACGGGTATGGTGTTATGCCAAACAAGAGATTCGTATATGACGCTTCTTATGTGAAATTAAGAGAAGCGAGTATAGGATATTCATTGCCGAAATCTATTTTAGCGAATACTTCTATTCGAGATGCAAAAATATCTATTGTAGGTAGAAATTTATGGATTATCCATAAGAATTTACCATACGCTGATCCGGAAGCAGGTACAGGTAACGGATTAGCTGCAAAAGGACAGTCTATCGGGGTGCTGCCTACGACTCGTGATATTGGAATAGATATAACTTTAAAATTCTAAAAAAATGAAAAAAATATTTTTAATTATAGGCTTAGCTTCATTATCATTAACTTTTACGTCTTGTGAAAGAGAGATTACTTCATTGAATGAAGATCCTAAGCACCCAACGGAAGTGCCTTCCGGAGTACTTTTTGCAAGTGCCGAACAGGTTTTACTGGATCAAATATTGAATGTTAATGTTAACCGTAATATTACCAGATTTTTTACTCAGCAATGGTCAGAAACAACCTATATTGATGAATCAAGATATGATATGGTATCACGACCGATTCCTAGAAACCATTACAATCGTATGATGGCTTCTTCTTCGGCTACAGTAAATTCTCCAGGAGTTCTTTCAGCATTGAGAGATGCCAGAAGGTTTCTTGATAACGAGGGAGTAAGTGGTGTTGCAAAAAACAATAATATTGCTATGATTGAATTGGTAAATGCTTATGCATGGGCCAATTTAGTAGATACATATGGAGATGTTCCTTATTTTGGAGCTCTTAAGGCAACTGCAGAAAATCCGGGAAATTCAGAAATTCCTTATGATGATGCAAAAACTATTTATCTTGATCTTATTAAAAGAATAGATGCAGCTCTTGCTATGATCGATACTTCAGGTACTGGATATTCCAATGATCTGATTTATAAAGGAGATATGTCAAAATGGAAAAAAATGGGTAATTCTTTGAAATTCAGACTAGCGGTTACCCTTGCTGATGTTGAACCTGCTTTAGCTAAAACTTATGCGGAAGCTGCTTATTCAGGTGGATTATTTACCGAGAAGTTAGATAACTTCGGATTACAGACTTTCCCTTCAGGTTTATTATCAAACCCTGTTTATCAGGATGTGATTCAGTCTGGTAGAAATGACTTTTTACCATCTGATGTCTTAATGAATTTTATGAATGGTAAAAATGACCCAAGAAGAGCCATTTGGTTTACCACTGTGGGAGGTGTATATATTGGAGGAAAATATGCTAAGCAAAACGTTTTCGGACAATATTCTCATTTTACGAATGCTATTTCAGGGGAAAATGCTCAGGGATTCTTGTTAGATTATACAGAAATTATGTTTTTAAGAGCTGAAGCTGCACAAAGAGGATTCAGTGTAGGAGGAGCTGCTGCCACTTTATATTCTGATGCAATTAGGGCTTCTATGACAGAATATGGTGTTAGTACTGCCAATGCTGAAGCTTATGTTTTGGCTAATCCATATGATGCTGCTAATTGGAAAAAATCAATTGGAGAGCAATCATGGGTAGCCATGTTTAATAAAGGTTTCCAGGCATGGAACTTTACAAGAAGACTAGACTTCCCGGTATTCGTAAACCCTTCAAACTCCAGAGTAGAAGCTGTTCCCATTAGAATGCGTTATTCCGACCAGGAATATCTTTTGAATGCAACTAACGTAAATGCAGCTGCAACAAAAATTGGAGGAGATAAAGTTTCCACGAAGATCTTCTGGGATAAATTTTAATGTGAATAATAATCCGGTTAATGATAACCGGATGTAGAAAATACTTAATTATGAAATATTTTATTGGAATTCTTTTATTAATGGGAGTTGCTTCATGTTCTAGTGATGATGATACTCATGTAGTGGCCAATAATGTAAGTATAAACGGAACCTGGCGACCATTTAAATATGAATTCAGAGGTAAAACTATTGCATTGAATGATTGTGAAGATAAAGGAGTCATCATGATTAATGCCGATTTCTCAGGAGCCTATGATCGATATGAATCAGGGGTTTCAGGAAATTGTAATTTATCAGATTCTTTCGTAGGAAAATGGGCTTATGATAGTTTATATAATACACTTACAATCACTTATACAGATGCTGGAGTTACTAAAACAATGAAAAAAGTAGTACAGTCTTATTCTGATACTGAATTAAGAATTAATGACAACAGTAAAAACCTGGATAATACGCCTGGGAATGACGAGGCTGTTCTTGTTTTCAGAAAAGAATAAATATTCTTGTTTATGTATAAAAAACCGCCTTTTGGCGGTTTTTTTTATTTGTAATCGTTTTAATAAAGAATTTTGGGAATTAAATTTGGTTTTTGTATTTATATTAATCACTTATTCAATGTGTTATGTGGTTTTGTTGAGAGGTGGATTTAAATGGCATCAATTGAAATATTGATGTTATTTTTTTTATTTAAATTTTTATTTTTAATGTTTTTTTTTAATTGTTTTATGGGTTTTTACTTCTTTATACTGGTTTATTTTTAACTTTTTCAAGTTTTACTTGTTGAATTGTTAATAAAAACACAATTTTGATGAGTAAAAATTAATTTTGATATGAAGAAACTAACAATGAGTCTACTTGTCGTTGTATTATCTTCTTCCGTTGCTATTGTAAATGCTCAGCAGAAGAAAAAAGATACTACTACACAGACAAAAGAGATTGAAGGTGTGGTAGTAACTGCATTAGGTATTAAGAGAGAAAAGAAAGCTCTTGGATACTCCTCTCAGGAAGTGAAAGCTGATAAATTATTTGGTGGAACTACTAATACTGGAAATGTAGCTTCCCAGCTTTCTGGAAAAGTTGCTGGATTAAATGTTAATACCAATTCCAACTTTGGTGGCGCAACCAATTTAGTAATCAGAGGTGTTAAATCTCTACAAGGAAGTAACCCATTAATTGTAATTGATGGATCTCCGGTAAATAACACTTCTACATTTTCAGGTAGTGCGAATGGAGGGTTTGATTTAGGGAATGCCTTATCCGATATCAACCAGGAAGATATTGAATCAATAAATGTACTAAAAGGAGCTGCTGCTTCTGCATTATATGGAGAAAGAGGCTTAAATGGGGTGATTGTAATTACAACTAAAAATGGTAAAGGTAAAGAAGATGGATCTTGGGGAGTTACATTATCATCGTCTGTACAAGCCGGTTTTATAGATAAATCTACATTCCCTACTTATCAAAACAGATATGGAGCCGGGTATGATCCATCTTTTTATTATGGGACGGGAGCAAATGGAATTAATAACGTGAATTTTGGTGAAGATGCTTCTTGGGGCCCGGAATATGATCCAAATAAATTGGTTTATCAATGGGATTCTTTTGATCCTACATCACCAAATTATGGTAAGGCAACACCGTGGGTAGCAGCCAAAAACGGACCTTTAAAATTTTTTGAAACCCCAATGTCGTATATAAATTCAATAGCTTTATCTAAGGGGAGTAAAGGATTTAATTTTAATTTAACTTATGATAATAATCTGTCTAATGGATTATTGCCAAATTCGAATTTAAGAAAGAATACTTTATCTACTAAGATTAATTATGATTTGACATCTAAGTTACATGCTACAGTTTATTCAACCTTAACTGTGCAAGGTACAATTGGCCGTACTGAAACTGGATATAGTGATAACATTGTTACAGGATTCAGACAATGGTGGCAAACCAACGTGGATGTAGTTGCGTTACAAAATTCATATAATAACAATATTAACAATCCTACAGCCGCTAATAATTATGGAAATGTAACCTGGAATAGAAAATCTGCAGCTAATGGAACTCCTGCGTTTTGGAATAACCCATATTTTCAACGATACAAGAATTATGAATCTGATGATCGAACCAGAATATTTACTTATGCACAGTTAACTTATGATATTGATTCCCATGTAAATATTACAGGTAAATTTAGTTATGATAATACCAATTTACTTTTTGAAAGAAGATTGGCTGTAGGATCATATCCTCAGGCATTTGGGATTTCACAAAAAAGTGTAGGGTCAGGTTATGACAGATATGATTTGACAAGAAGAGAGATCAATTATGATCTTTTTGCCAACTATAAATATGATTTGCTTCCTTGGTTAAACATGAGTGGTATTGTTGGAGGGACAGTGCGTAGAAATAATGCAAGTTCAACCGAAGCATCAACAGAAGGGGGACTTATAAAAGCTGGGTTATATTCTTTGGATAATTCGTTAAAACCAGAATTAAATCCAGTAGAAAATGTTTCAACTATTCAAACGAATAGCTTGTATGCAACAGTATCGCTTGATTTTAATAAAATTTTCTATTTGGATGGAACATTCCGTAGAGATGTAAGTTCAACTCTTCCTAAACAGAATAATAAATATAATTATGGTTCTCTTTCCGGATCATTGATATTGTCAGAGCTGCTTAAATCTCAAAACTCTATTGTAAATTTCTGGAAAGTAAGAGGGAATTATGCTGAAGTAGGAGGTACTGCTGATCCATACCAATTAGCACCACAATATTTCACAGCGGGTTCATTCAATGGACAGATTGGAATATATAAACCTCAAACCACATTGCCTAATCCGGATCTTAAACCTCAAAGATCTAAAGAATTTGAATTTGGAACAGAAGTACACTTTTTAAAAGACAGAATTATATTAGATGCCGCTTATTATGATACCAAAACATCTAATCAGATTATTACACCTAATATATCTTCCGGATCAGGACAATTAGCGGCGGCAATCAATGCTGGACAAATTAATAACAAAGGAGTTGAAGTTCATTTAGGGATTACACCCATAAAAACACAAGATTTTTCTTGGGATGTAGATGCCAATTGGGCTAAAAATACAAGTAAAGTTGTGGCCTTGGAAGACGGTTTGAAAGTGTATCCATTAGTGGGTATGGTTGGAGCAACTATTGTTGCTTCTGTAGGAAATCCGTGGGGAGATATCTTCGGAACAGATTATGTTTACCTGAATGGACAAAAGGTTGTTGATCCCACTACAGGGCTATATTTAAAAGAAGGTAATAGAGTTATTGGTAATACACAGCCAAAATGGACAGGAGGATTAAGAAACACATTCAGATATAAAAATATATCTCTTAGCTTCCTGATTGATGTAAGACATGGAGGTGATATCTTTTCATCAGATTTATATTATGGCTTAGCTAGTGGTTTGTATCCTGAAACTGCTGTGGATGGGTATAGAACAAATGGAGTTGTACTTCAGGGAGTGAATCCTAATGGTCAGGTAAATACCACCCAAGCTCAGGTAGATGTAGCAGGTTATGATATGAATCCAAATGATAGTTATGATAAGGCACCAGGTAAACGATTTGTTTATGATGGCTCTTTTGTAAAATTAAGAGAAGCAAGTATCACATATTCGTTGCCTAAAACATTAATCGCTAATACTTTTATGAATGATGCTAAAATTTCATTAGTAGGAAGAAACTTATGGATTCTTCATAAAAACTTACCTTATGCAGATCCGGAAGCAACACAGATGGGAGGGTTATATTCTTATGGTTCATCTATAGGGGCCTTACCAACTACTAGAGAGGTAGGAATAAACTTCACATGTAAATTCTAAATATTAATATAATTTATAATTATTATGAATAACAAGATAAAAAATATATTATTATCAGGTACCTTGGCTTCATCATTGTTTATGATCAACTCTTGCCAGAGTGATATCACACAGTTGAACGAAGATCCTAAACACCCATCTGTAGTACCTTCAAGTAATTTGCTTGCTACAGGTCTATATCAAGCTTTTTATTATATGTATACTGGTAGTGTGAACTTTAATAATTACCGATTTTTCACACAACAGTGGACAGAAACAACTTATACCGAAGAAACCAATTATAATTTAATTACTAGAGCACAACCTAGGTCTCATTTTAATAGAATGTATGTTTATGCTCTGAATAGTTTAAATCAGGCAATGAAAAACCTGCCTGCTGAACTAAATGCGGATGATGGTATTGTAAATAATAAATGGGCTACTTTAGAAATCTCCTCAATATTCGTATGGGAAAATATTGTTGATACTTATGGAAACGTACCATATAGCCAGGCTTTACAGGCAGAAACAATCAAGTCTCCTAAATATGATGATGCCAAATCTATTTATCTGGACCTTATTAAAAGATTAGATATAGCAATATCAAAAATTAATACAGCTAAAAAAAGCTATGATACAGCTGATCTGGTTTACAAAGGAGATATGTCCAAATGGAAAAAATTAGCCAACTCTATTAAGCTGCGTTTAGCTATAAATTTAGCTGATGTAGATCCTGCAACATCTAAATCAGTAGCTGAAGCTGCTATAGCTGCTGGAGTAATTGATTCTGAAGCTTCTTCATTTTCATTAACATTTGATGGGGGAACATTTTCAAATCCTTTATTCGATGATTTAGTGGCATCAAGTAGAAATGATTTTATTCCTTCTTCAGTACTAGTTACTCCAATGAATACAAATTCTGATCCTAGAAGACATGGAATGCTTTTTGAAAATATATCACCTGCTAAAGTTTCAAGTGTAACGAGTAATGTGATTACATTTTCTAGTAATATTCCTTCTTGGGTAACCGTCGGATCAAAAGTATATCTATATGCTGATGATACTACAGCAACAAGTTTTATAGGAAACGTAATTTCTTCTACCTCCACTACGATTACTCTGGATAATATGTCTATGGCTGTAAATGCCGAAAATTTATTAACTTTTGATTATTATAAGGGAGGAACTTATGGATCTCAAAACTCTTATACTTCTAATAGTCATATTAACCCTGCTTATAAACGGGCAAATGCACCAGCTAAATTATTTGGCTTTACAGAAGTTCAGTTTTTGAAAGCAGAGGCTGCAGCTAGAGGTTATAATGCTGGTGGGACTGCATCTTTGTTTTTCTCTTCTGCTATACAATCTTCTATGTCTGAACACGAAGTGTCATCCACAGATGCTGCTGCTTATATCGCTGCTCATCCATTAGATGCTGCAAACTGGAAAAAATCTATTGGATACGAATCTTGGATTGCTATGTGGAATAATCCTTTTTCTGCATGGAATTTTGTTAGAAGACTGGATTATCCGGCTCTTCAGACTCCACCCAACAGTCAGATAGGAGGTGTGCCCTATAGAATGTTATATTCCGATCAGGAGTATGTCGTAAACTTCGATAATGTTTCAGCAGCGGCTGCAGCAATAGGAGGAGATAAAGCAACGACCAAACTATTCTGGGATAAATTTTAACAAATACTTTTTAACATTTAATATATTTTGGCCGCCTTCGGGCGGTTTTTTTATTTCCGTATATTTGTAACTTGGATTTTGAGCAGAAACACACGGTAAAATGTTTCGGCGATAAGCATTAAAAAGAGAATTTAGAAACATGAATATTAAATATATTATCGAAGAAAAACTTTCGGAGGTCATTTTAAACGTATATCAGTTAAAAGACATCAAGCTGGAAGTTCAGGAAAATAAAACGGAATTTGAGGGTGATTTTACCATTGTCACTTTTCCGTTGGTAAAACAATTGAAAAAAAATCCTGAAAGCATCGGGGTTGAATTAGGTGAAGCTTTGACAGAGCAGACGGAAATTTTTGAAAGCTTTAATGTGGTAAAAGGTTTCCTGAATGTTAAAGTTAAAAACCAATTGTTTGTAGACAACTTCAGATCAGTAACTAATAACTTCTCTACTATAGAAAAGAAAAATGCTACAGTGATGGTGGAATATTCTTCACCGAATACTAATAAACCATTGCACTTAGGGCATATCAGAAATAACTTATTAGGATTTTCAGTAGCTCAGATTTTAAAAGAAGCAGGATATGATGTGATTAAAACTCAGATCATCAATGACAGAGGAATTCATATCTGTAAATCTATGTTGGCCTGGGAAAAATTCGGAAACGGAGCAACTCCTGAAACAACCAATACAAAAGGAGACAAATTTGTAGGAAACTACTATGTAGAATTTGACAAAAACTACAAAAAAGAAATTGCAGATCTTGTAAACCAAGGTGTAGGAGAGGAGCAGGCGAAAAAAGATGCTCCGGTAATGAAAGAAGCTCAGAAAATGCTTTTGGATTGGGAAAATGGTGAAGAAACTGTAAGAGCACTTTGGGCAGAGATGAATTCATGGGTTTACAAAGGATTCAATGAAACCTATAAAAGATTAGGAGTTGATTTTGATCAGGTTCAATATGAAAGCAACACGTACATTTTAGGAAAAGATCTCATTCAGGCGGGATTAGATAAAGGAGTTTTGTATCAGAAAGAAGATGGTTCTGTTTGGTGCGACCTTACCGATGAGGGACTTGATCAGAAGCTATTGCTTCGTTCAGACGGTACATCAGTTTATATGACACAGGATCTTGGAACAGCCGTGGAGCGTTTCAAGCAAAATAATATCCAAAAGCTGATCTATACAGTAGGAAACGAACAGGATTACCACTTCCAGGTTTTATTTAAAATCCTGAAAAAATTAGGGTATGAATGGGCTGATCAGTTGTTCCACCTTTCTTATGGAATGGTAGAACTACCTGAAGGTAAAATGAAATCCCGTGAAGGAACTGTAGTAGACGCAGATGATCTGATGCAGGAGATGTATGAAACGGCAAAATCTAAAGCTCAGGAGTTAGGAAAATTGGAAACTCTTTCAGAAGAAGATAAAGAAGCATCTTATGAAACAGTAGGATTGGGAGCATTGAAATATTTCATGCTTAAAGTAGATCCTAAGAAAAAAATGCTTTTCAATCCTGCAGAAAGTATTGATTTTAATGGAAATACAGGTCCGTTTATTCAATATACCTATGCACGTATTCAGTCGTTATTGTCTAAAGCGGGTGCTTTACAAACAGAGACTGCAGATATTGAATTGAATCAATCCGAAAAAGAATTGATTATGCAGTTGGCCAACTTTAAAACTGTAGTCGCTAAATCAGCGGAAACATTAAGCCCGGCTTTGGTTGCCAACTACGTTTACGATCTTGTTAAGGCATATAACTCTTTCTATCAGAATAATCCAATTCTGAATCAGGAAGATGAAAACGTAAAACAATTCCGCTTAAATATTTCAGATATCACAGCAAAGACGATCAAAAAATCGTTAGAGTTGCTGGGAATCGGAACGGTAAACAGAATGTAAAAATAGAAAGCCTCCTGAATTTCAGGAGGCTTTATTATAGAGCTATTTAATACTAAGATTGTTTTGATTCCGAAGTTTCTGGACTTTTGGTCTCTTCTTGATTATCTTTCATCTGTTTCAAACTATCAGCATACAGTTTGGCTGGAGTCCACCGTGCATGTTTGGAAAGAATAACTTTATATCCTTTTTTGTAAGTATAAACTTTGGTAAATTCTGCGCCAAAGAATATCAGCATGCAGGAATAATTGATCCACATCATAATCAGAATCACTGTTCCGGCAGCGCCAAAGGCTGAGGTAGGTTTTACCTGGTTAAAATAAAGACTTAATAAAAATTTCCCTAGCGTAAATAAAACCGTAGTGAGAAAAGCTCCTTTCCATACCGGTTTCCAGCTGACCAAAACATCCGGCAAAACTTTAAACATTAAAGCAAATAAGAGCATGACAAGTCCAAAGCCTACAGCGAAATTTACGGTTTCTACCAGCATATACGTTTCAAAACCAAAATATTGGGTGATAATCGTATTAAACAGACTGATCAGAGAAGATAAAATCATGGTGATCATCAGAAGAAATCCCAGAATAAGAATCATCCCTAAAGAATTCGCTCTGTCCAGTAAAAATTTAAGCAACGCTTTCTTTGGAGCAGCTTCTACTTCCCAAAGTATATTTAAAGAATGCTGAAGTTGAAAAAAGAGTGTAGTAGAACCAAAAACCAATGATCCGACTCCTACCGCTTTCATAAAAATATTCTTTTTATCAATAAGAGCACCTGCCAGCATGCCTTCAATGCTTTTCGCTACATCCGGTCCCATGATACCGCTGATCTGTGTACTGATCTGCCCGCGGATGGCTTCTTCACCAAAGAAGTTTCCAAGGACCCAGATAATAATAATCAATAATCCCGGAATAGAAAAGATAGCATAATAGGCAAGACTTGCTGAATCTTTTGATGCAGTAGAATTGTTCCATTCAGTAAATGTATCTTTAAGAACTTCCCAGAAAAATTTAAGATTTTTGATCATATTAAAAAGGATATCCGATGGCAATATTAAAAACAAGGTTATCTTTTCTCCAGCTTGAGTCTCCGAAGTTGATTTTGTCGAAGGTCCATCTGTCTCCTTTCTGATAGTAAGGAACTCTCAATGGCATGGCAAGATCAAGTCTTAGAATCAGGATAGAAAAATCCAGTCTCAGACCTACTCCGGCTCCCACCGCAATTTCATTTAAAAAATCTTTTGAAAATTTAGCTCCCGGTCTGTCTTTGTCGTCGTGAAGCAGCCAGATATTTCCGGCATCTACAAAAACGGCAGCATTTAAAAATTTATAAAGATTGGCTCTGTATTCAGCATTTAATTCCAGTTTGATATCTCCGGACTGATCAAAGTAAATACTCGGATCTATCGTTCTCGGGTCAAAACTTCCCGGCCCTAATGTTCTTGCACGGAATGCTCTGATACTGTTACTCCCTCCTGAGAAAAACTGTTTAGAGAAAGGAATAAATTCTGAATTTCCGTAAGGATAAGCGATTCCTCCGATAAATCTCGTTGCCAGTGAAGATTTTTCAGTAAACTTATGATAGAACCTGAAATCATTTTCAATCTTTACATACTGGCTGAAAGGAATCCCAAATATTTTCTTCTCTTTGTCTTTTTTTACATCAGCTCCGGTAACCAGACCTGTAATATTTCCTGCCAGATCAAGTGTTCCTTTGTAGTAAAAGGTATTGGTTCTTGGCAGCATCGTATTGGTGTAGGTATAAGAATAGGTAGGACCGAAAATAAGTTGTTTGGCTACAACTCTTTTCATGGCAGGATTTTTTGCAGAGATAGATTCATATTCTTCCGTAACATTGGCAGGAGAAACCAATGTAATATCAATCACTTTCAGATCATGTTCCTTTCTTGCATTTTCTTTCCAAACATATCCGAATGATCCGGTGAAATTATTAAGCGTGTAATATTGTGTTCTGTTTTGGAATTCATATCCCAATGTAATATTTGTTCTTGGAACAAATTCACTGGACGAGTGAAAACGGAATGGCGCTACAATTCTCGGGATAGAAAGTTGTACGTTTGTTCCGGCACGGAAAATATTATTGGCATTTTGGGCACCTCCCATCTGGAAATCAAATGCTCCGTAGATGGCGGCTTTGAATTGCTCGGCACCACGGAAAAAGTTTCTGTGAGTCCAGTTAAGGTTCAGCTCACTACCTGCGTAGTTGCCAGAGTTCGTTCTTCCTAATGCTTCCAGGCGCAGCGACTGGACTTGTCTAGGGGTCAATAGATAATACGCATCAAATTTATGGCTTAAAGAGTCAGATACAATGAACTCATTCTTTACAAATTTGAATACACCCAGACTGATTAATCGGTTCAGGGTAAGATTATGATTAGAGCGGTTGTAAAGATCTCCTTTTTTGAAATATAATGCTCTGTCAAAAATTTTCGGTTTGAATTTATGCTGAGGATCAATAACGTAAATGTCGTCGAAACGATATTTGGAAAGAGAATCTTTGTCCATCGGTATACTGTATTTACCATCTTTTACGTCCTGAATGTTGTAATTGGGAAATACAATAACATTATCAATGCTAAACTGCTGTGTGGCTAAATCAGGTGTATTGTCTTTCAGTTTTACATTAAGTTCCACCTTATGATTTTTGCTCACCGTACTGTCTGCCTGAACAATAATATTATCAGGATGGAAATAATAAAAACCTCTTTCTTTTAATCTATTGTCAATTCTGTCTCTTTCAGCTTTGATAACATCCAGATCAAATGGTCTTCCGTTTTTAAGAAGCGTTTTATCAGTAAGGCTTTGAATTTCCTGATTAACCAGTGTAGAATCTTTCTGGAATTTTACGCCGTCAATCAGATATCTGGAACCTGGTCTTACCGTATAAATAACCTGAGCCTTTTTATTCTTTGAAACCGTATCATAAGAAGCTTTAGCATTGAAATACCCTTTGTTTTCAGAATAATTCTCAATAATATCTTTATTGAACTCACGGTCTACATCACCCAATAATACAGGCTTTTCACCCACTTTATATTTTAGCCAGTAATTAAAACCCTTATCCTTTTTAGGTTCCTTGGCTATATTATAGAAATACAGCTTTGGGCGCAGTCCTAAAAACGTAGAATTGGGCTTTGGAGTAAGATTGGCTTCCAAAGCAGCCTGAAGATCTTTTTTTTCTTTTTTGGAAATCGTATCATTCTCAATCTTTACTTTGGCTCCCGTGTAAAGCATCTGGCCTTCTTTCAAAAACCTGGTATTGCTGCACGAGACCACAGTGGATGCCATTCCGGAAACCAACAGATACTTACAATATATATGGAACTTATTACTCATTATTTAAATTCTACCACTTGGTTATTTAGATTTTTTTTAGGCTTCTTCTCTTTAGATTTCTGGAAAATCTCGCGGAATTTGTCATAATCCAATGTAATAATGAATCCGACTCCGGTTTCTATGATCTGCCCCTGAAGAGCCACCTGATACTCATCTTTACGGTAAGCTCGTAACATATACCTTCCATCTTTAGAAAGGCTGTAATCTACGGAAACATTACCCGCAATATTGGTCATATTTTCATTCTGACGGGCTTGACCTTCCAGTCCGAAATTACTTCCTACCGTTACTTTCAGTCGGTCATTCAATAATTTTTTACTGATATCTACATTCAGGTCAGTTCGCGTATTTTTTTCTCCGCTGGAATAATCTTCTGAAGAATCAAGACCAAAATTAAGATCTACTCCTTTGATCAGACCTGCGGCAAGATTGTTCAGCTGCTGAGAAAGAATTTTACTCACACTCTGTCTCGCCATGGTTTCTGCAGACATTCCTGCACCGCTTTCAAATGGATTTTCTCCGATAAAACGGTTCAGAAGAAGTAAGGCAAACACCTGCTTATTCAGCTCAGATTCCTGAGTTCTGATCTGGGCAAGCTTTTGATCTACAACATCTTTCACATTCGTAGATACAGAATTATTTTTTTCGTCTGTAGTGATATCAAAAGAAAGCTGAGGTTTCAATAATTCCCCTTTCATTTTTAATAAAGCATTGAAAGGAACTCTCTGCTTAAACTGGTTCAATGTTGAAGCACTTTCTCCACTGATCTGCTGTTCTACAAGGTCAATAGGCGGAGCTTCTGTTTTATAAACGGCCGTAATATCCATTTGAGCCGTTGTAGGTTCACCGGTCCATGTGATGGTACTGCCTTTCTGGATGTCAAATTTACGTTTCAGGAAACTCACAGAAAGATCATAACTTCCTTTTTCCACTTCATATACTCCTACCAATGTGGTTTTTCCTGACGGATCTATTCCTCCGGTTAATTCTGCTTCACCCTGGAGCTGTACAAAATCACCATTGGCTTTATCAATGATCAGTGACAGTTTTGCTTCTTTGCTGACTTCAATATTAACACTCACATCCATCCCTTTGATACGGCTTTGCGCATTAAGAGAATCTGCTTTGATTGTTTTGTTTAAAACCACCTGATCCTGATCCACAAATTCTACAATACCATCTCTTTCCTGTAAAGTAGGGCTGGATTGAGGAAGAACAAAAGTGAAATCCGTATTGTCTGCCACGCTTAGTCTTCCATCTACTTTTGGAAGATCAAGGTTTCCGCGGATATGAAGTCCGGCATCAATAGCAAGAACACCATACATCATTGCATCATTGGATTTTTCTGAATTGACTACTTTAAAGTCTTTAGCATTCACATTCAGGTTAAAGGCGAAATCTCTGTAGGTCTGAGTCAGGACCTGTCCGTCTACTACAAGAGCATTTCCGTCTTTATCTTTGATTTTAAATTTATCAAATTCGATTCCCTGGCTTGTAAAATCTATTTCATCACTCAGGTGTCTGAAATCACTTCCGGTTTTGGCAATTTCCAATCCGGCATCATTGAATTTTACTTTTCCTAAAATATTAGGTTGAGCAGTAGTTCCGGTGATCTTTAAATTTCCTGAGAGATAACCTTCCGTATTGGTAATTGCATTCATGGAAAACCCTTGAATACTCTTCATCTGAAGCTGATTGATCGCCATATTCAGATCAAAAGTGCTGGAAGAAGTATTGTAATCACCCAGGATTTTTACATCATTATTATTTCCGGAAAGGGCAATATCTGCATTTAAAATCTTCGGTGAAGCATTGTTTACTTTTACCGCAAGATTTCCGACAGGGCTTCCATAGACGATTAAGTCTGAAATATTAAGGTCCGAAGTGAAGGTCATATTTTTAGTCACATCACGAAGCTGTGCTGTCCCGTTGATGGTTCCTCTTGCCAGAACCGTATCTTTTTTAATGAGTTCCGTAATGGTTTCAATCTTGAAATCTTTCAACGAAATATTCAAAGGACTGCTTGGGCTTCTGCTTTCCGACTGAACAGCGATTTCACTGTTTCCATTGGATAGAATAAAATTATCAGCCAGAATTCCTTTATCACTGATCTGGATTTTGTTATTTTCTGCAACATTCCAATCCGTATAATTAAGTTTAAGTCCGTTCGGGTTCAGAGATATTTCGGTAATGTCATTCAATGATTTTGCATTTCCGGCAATCAGGAATTGGGTTGCATCTTTTTCATCTTTTGTCGTAACATTGTAACGAATGGTATTGTCAGCAACATCACCGTCAATAGTAATTTTATTTAAAGAAAAGCTCGAGCTTTTTAATGCGGCAACATTAAGGCTGTACTGCAATGCCTGATTTTCATTGGTGACTTTCAAGGCTCCTTTTTCAATGGTATTTTCACCATATAATAATCTTGGAATCTGCCCGTCAATTTCAATTTTCTGAGAATCTGCATCGTAGTTTCCTGTCAGATTGATGGTTTCAAAATCTTTTAATTCCGGAACAAATTTTCTGATCAGATCATCATTTTTTACTTTGGCGGTAAAGGTAAAATGCTGCCCCGGATCAATTTTCTGGCTTTTATCCGGCTTCTGGAATTGATAATATTGATTGATCGTTTGGGTTAAAGCACCAAAGATCTGGGTAAGCTTATATTTACCTTTCAGTTCAACATCTGCCACCTGAGAGTTAAAAACAATCTGGGTAGAATCCTGAGTAGATGAAGCTTTCAGATTGACTTCCTGTACGGGATACACTTCTTTCGTATCCGAGAATGCAAAATCTTTAAGGTTTAAGTATCCGTTCAGGTTATTGGGATCTAAGCTTGTAAAATCTCCATCAATTTTTCCGGCAATGATCATCGGTTTTTCATAGAAACCAAGTTTGTTGACATCCAGTTTGATGACTTCTCCATTCACTTTTACCGTAGGATTTTTTTCATCATACACTCCGGAAGCAGTCAGCTGTAAACTGGCATTCGGATCTTTGGAATCTAAAATCACATGATATGCTCCTTTGTTGATCTTTCCGGTAAGGTTCATGTTTTGATAACGGTATCCTTTGTAAACGGCAGAAGCAACATACCCCTTTAAATCCGCTTTGGCATTTTTAAAATCAAAACTTTCACCTTTTGCCGCAATTTGCGCGGTGATTGGACCAATATCTTTATTCTGAATAATTTTTCCTACCTGTATTCCCTGAAGATTTGCTTTTACATCATAGAGTTCGTGATTCTTTCTACGCATGTCTACCTGCGCGATGATGGCTGCATTTCCCAAAGTAGAGTAGAGGTTCAGATCTGTATTCACCACTTTGGTTGTACCTTTTGCATTTCCTTTAATGCTGAAATGGGAAGGAAGCGAAATATTGGAAGGAATCGTATTTTTAGGGACAAGATTGAATATCGTTTTGGCACTGGAAGAAAATTCTCCGATTCTCAGATCATAATACAACTGATCAGGATTCATCGCATTTTTGATTTTCCCGGATGCCATTACCCTCAGCTGATCAAGCCCGGAAACTTTAAGATCATGGATTAAAAGATCATTGACGCTTCCTTTTACATTAGCATTTACATTGAGAACAGCGTTTGGATATTTGTTGAATGGAACTGTATTTCTTAAAGTGGGAACCAGGTTCAGAATATCAGAGAATCCTATTTTTGAATCTTTGATATTGGCTGAAATCTTTACAGCACCTAAATTTGAGCTAAGCTGATCAATGGAGTTATAGTTTAAAATAACCTCATCACGCAATACTGTTTTTGGGGTTTGAAGATAAAGGTCTTTGAGATAAGCTTCCTTTTCTGCATACACGAAATCCGTATTGAATTTTTGGATATCCAGGCCTCTGTTTTCTTTGATTTCTGCAGAATTTACAGTTCCTGCAAAAGTATTATTCTCCATTTTGAAGCTTCTTACCTCAACATTCATTTTTGAAAAATTAAGATGATTGAAGTCCATACCTTGTTTAGTTGGAGCAATAGCAGTATTGTTATAAGTTGCCTTTACATCATTCAAAACAAGTTTCCCTAAGAGAAGTTTCATGGCTTTATCCTGATCGGAAGCTTTGGAAACCTCAGGTTCCTGTGTTTTTTTCGGATTGGCATTCTGAGCGGGAAGATAGAGATTGGCATTGATGTCTGCTCCGGAAAGAAATACATTGGCTACATGGTAGGCATTGTTTTCCAGATCAAGTTTATTAACCTTTGTGCTCAGTTCTTTAAATATAACTTTTGCGAATGTTTTGGTATTTTCATCACCGTAATCAATATCGAAATGAGTAAGTTTAATGCCTCTCAATCCAATATTCATCGGTTTCTTTTCATTGAGGGAATCTACTTTTTTCTCAACTTTTTGAGCAACTTCTTCTACAAGTCCCTGTTTTAACTTTAATTTTAATCCGTCAAGATTGATGTCATTGACTGCATATTTGTTTTTGCTGAGATCAAAAGTTTTGACTCTGGTATCAAACGACTTAAAATAGAGTTTGATGTCATTCTTCGACTGTTGGTCGTTGAAGGTTACTCCAATATCTTTTAAATTGATTTTATCAAGAGAAATAATAAAGGGTTTGGAAGGGCTTTCTTCTTTATCACTGGACGCAAATGCATCAATAATATAATCAAAATTGAATTTGCCATCCGGTTTCCGTACCACATGAGCACGGGCACCTTCCATATTGACTGAAGTGATATCTGCTGTAGAATTAAGGAGTTTCAGCATGTGTAACCCTACATCCAGTTTCTTTACTGCAAGAAGCGTATCTACATCTTGTCCTTTGAGGTAGAGATTTTCCATGACAAGGCTGTTGGGAAATCCGATGTAAACTCTTTCAAGGCTTACCGGAGTTTTTATTTTTTTCTCCAGATAAACAATGAGCTTGTCTTTGATAAAGTTTTGGACGGCAGGAAGTCTTAAGCTTAGTATCAACAGGGTAAGAAGAACCAATATTGAAATAATGGTTATTGCAATACGCCTTAAAAGTTTTGTAGTGTTGATTTTCAGTTTCAAATGCGAAGTGGTTTCTAACAAAGATAATAATACTATTTTATTTGGTCCTTGTTGTGGTACCCTTTTGCGAATGCAAAAATCCTGCCTTGGCTGTCTTTTTATGGAATTTCTAGTTTGTAGTTGTCAAGTGAATAGTTGAGTAAGACGGGTCAAGGCAGTGATTGTTATTTTAAAAAACGCCCCCTTTTTATCATTTTTTTAATGTTGAAAAGGTTAGTTAGCAAAAATGAAAATTCAAATGTTAGTAGTTGTGATGGGGGCGTGGCATGGTTTATATGATAGATAATAATTTTAATTGTTTCCGTTTTCCCATTTCACTTCTTCTCCCTGAGGAGCGGCACCACCTTGTGCCGTTGTGATGGGAGCAGTTTCCTGGTTGATATGGTAAATATAAGCGGCAATTTTTTCAGCATCTCTTCCGGTAATGGTTCCTTCTTTGATGAAAGGTCTCATGGTAGGATTGTTAGGAGAGCCGTTTTCAAGCATCCAGAAAACATTTTTAAATAAACTTTTTTCTTTAATATTGATCCAGTGGGTATCGGTAAGGTTAGGTCCTATGCCTCCTTTTCCACCGTCTCCATGGCAGGTAACACAATTCGTTTTGAAAAGTTCCTGTCCTTCTGCGATATTATCAGCACTGTATTTTGCCGATTCCAGATTAATCTGAGGTGCGGTTTTTTCATACTCTTCAATGGAAGCTAACATCGTTTTTGTTTCTTTGGTATATTCTACATCCGGATGGGCATAATCTGTAAAAGAAAAGGCAAAAAGATATACGGCACAGAAGATACATCCGAACCAGAACAGACCTATCCACCATTTCGGAAGAGAATTGTCAAGCTCTGTAATTCCGTCAAAACCATGGTCGATAAGGATATCTTTTTCTTCCGTAGCGGTTTGTTTTTTGAAGGCAGAGTTCCATAATTTCTGGTAATACGGAACTTTTTTCTCTTCCAGGTATTGTTTTTTCTCTTCTTCAGATAATCTGTTGAAATTTTCATTTTCCACCAGATCTCCAATAGAATTCATAATCAGCAGAAGGATAACGGCGATTAATATCAGCGCCCAGAAAAAAGGAGAAGAAAAATATCCTGAATCTCCGGCGAACATTTCAAAGGCCATGATCGTTAAACCTATCGTTGTGGCGATATATATTGAAATTGGGGTTCTCGTTTTCATTGCAATTCAATTTTAAATGTTACTCTACGCTTGCGGTTTGTACCTGGGTTGTTTTAATGTCTGTACCTAATCTTTGCAGGTAAGCAATCATAGCTACAATTTCTCTTTGTTCAAGCGGTACATAGGCAGATCCTTTTGCTGTTTTTTCTTTTACCATCTGATCTTTTACATCTGTTGCTTCAGCGTAAATTCTCTGTACAATTGCTTTTGACTGGTTATCCGCCCATTGGTTGGCAGAATCAATCTGTGCTTTTGTATAAGGAACATCAAAGACATTTTTCATCAGCTTCATTTTGTCTACCATTTCTGTTTTGTCCAGTTTATTGGTGATTAACCATGGGAAACGTGGCATGATGGAACCGGCAGAAGTAATTCTTGGGTTATACATATGTTTGAAGTGCCATGAATCCGGGTTTCTTCCTCCTTCTCTGTGTAAATCCGGTCCTGTTCTTTTAGATCCCCATAAGAATGGTCTGTCATATACGAATTCTCCTGCTTTGGAATACTGTCCGTTTTTTCCTTCAAATCTTACTACTTCATCACGGAAAGGTCTTATCATCTGAGAGTGGCAAGCATTACAGCCTTCGCGGATATACAGATCTCTACCTTCCAGTTCCAATGGAGTATAAGGTTTTACTGCTGTAATGTTGGGAACACTTTGTTTAAGGGATAAGGTCGGGACAATTTCCACCAATCCACCGATTGCTACAGTGATGAAAGCTAATACAGAAAGGAGAGTAGGAGTTCTTTCCAACCATAAGTGCACTCCCTCGCCTTCTTTTCTCGAACTTCCGATATTGGCTAATGCAGGAGCTTCCGCAGGAACTTCTTTCTGGAATGAACCAGCTTTAATTGTTTTGATAACATTGACCACCATTAAAATAGCTCCTGAAAGATAAAATACACCTCCTAAGAATCTCATTTTAAAGTAAGGAATGATTGCTGTAACAGTGTCCAGCCAGTTTTTCCATAACAAGGTTCCGTCCGGGTTGAATTGTTTCCACATCAATCCCTGTGTGAATCCCGCAATATACATCGGAACAGCATAGAAGATAATTCCTAATGTTCCCAGCCAGAAGTGCCAGTTGGCTAATTTTTTAGACCAAAGAGGTGTTCTCCACATAATAGGAACCAGGTAATATACCACTCCGAATGCCATGAAACCATTCCATCCAAGAGCTCCTAAGTGTACGTGACCAATAACCCAGTCGGTATAGTGACCAATTTTATTTAATGATTTTGTTGCTAATAAAGGTCCTTCGAAAGTAGCCATACCATAGCAGGTAATTGCCACAACAAAGAATTTTAGAATAGGATTTTCTCTTACTTTATCCCAGGCTCCTCTCAAGGTAAGAAGACCGTTCAGCATTCCTCCCCATGATGGAGCAATCAGCATGATGGAGAATCCTGTTCCCACAGCCTGAGCCCATGCCGGTAAAGCTGTATATTGCAGGTGGTGAGGCCCGGCCCAAAGGTATACGAAGATCAGCGACCAGAAGTGAATGATGGATAATTTGTATGAGAATACCGGTCGTTGAGCTGCTTTTGGCATAAAGTAATACATCAGACCCAATACAGGGGTGGTTAATACGAATGCTACTGCATTGTGCCCATACCACCATTGTACTAATGCATCTTTTACACCTGCATATACAGAATAAGATTTCCAGCTTGTGAAAGATAACGGAACTTCCAGATTATTGAAGATGTGAAGCATTGCTACAGCGATCCAGGTTGCAAGATAGAACCATATAGCAACATATAAATGTCTCACTCTTCTTTTGGCAATAGTTCCGAACATATTGATTCCGAAAATGATCCAGGAGAAAGCAATTAAGATATCAATTGGCCATTCATGTTCAGCATATTCTTTAGAAGTATTGATTCCCATAAGGAATGTAATCACTACACTTACAATCATAAACTGCCAAGACCAGAAGTGAAGCCATGAAAGCGTGTCACTGTACATTCTGGTTTTAAGAAGCCTTTGCATACTGTAATAAGCACCACAGAAAAAGGAGTTACATACGAAAGCAAAAATTACCGCACTGGTATGAAGCATTCTGATTCTTCCGAAGCCCATGGCTCCCTGAGTGTTGATCAGTCCTTGAATATTACCCGAAGCTAAGCTTTTAATAGTTGTATCATCCGTACCGAATAAAAATTCAGGTAATTCAGGATAAAAAAGCATCAGTGCAGCTGTAAGCCCCAGCAGAAATCCTACAAGTCCGAATGCGATAGTCGCATAGAGGAATGCTCTGACAATATTATTGTCATAATTAAATTTTTGCGTCTCCATAAATTCCAATAGTGTTTACCGAAGTGATATTTTCTCTGAAAAAACCTTATTTTTAGGCCTTTTCTATATTGAAAATAAATATCATGTAACGTGTGTAATGTTTTGCCAAAGGTATTTATTAACTTTGTTAGAGACTAATAGCTAATCTTCTAAAATATACCGAAAACTACTAAAACAAAAACGATGAAAGTATGTGGACAAAATATCAGGAAAATACGTAGGAGCAAAGATCTTACGCAGGAATATATGGCTTTTGAAATGGGCATATCCCAAAAAGCATATTCCGATATTGAGAATTCCAAAGTGAAGATCAACCTGGAGATACTGACTAAAATATCTGATATTTTAGACATCAAGCCATCGGATATCTGTAGTATTTCGCATAAGTGTGGTAATGATGCCTATGAAGATAAATATCAAAATCTTCTGGAGTACATGAAAAAGAATAATATTTCTATTCCGAAAGAATTGTTATAAGCTTTACCCTTTCCCTTTATATTACATTTTAACGCTCATAAAACAATGATCTCCCCGGACAGAAGGAGATCATGTTTTTTTCGGACAAAAAAGACTGTGTTTCTAGCACCATGCCTAATGAGGCATTGACAGGGACAAGTGTTTAGTGTTTTCAAATTTATTATAATGGATATGTTATTCATAAATAATTATGTAGAGAAAAATTCACATAATTGTGGATAAATATTTACAATAGATTTGATTTTCTATAATATATTTGTCTTAAATATAACGCTGCCCTATTGAATGAAGCTTCTTTACTTTATTTCACTTTTGTTTTTTTTAAGTGTCAACGGGCAAAGCTATACTACCCATTGGTACAACATGGACAATGGTTTGCCTCAAAACAGCATCAAGGACATTGTAAAAGATAAGTATGGTTTTATATGGCTGTCTATGGAAGGCAGAATTGTACGGTACGATGGAAGTAATTTCGTTGAGTACAAAAATTTTAAACTTAAAAATTTAAGTTTTGGTGATTTCTCCGGAAACATTCAAAAAGACAGTATTGCTGTTTTTAATGCTTCTGAAAAAGATGTTCTGATGATTTCCCATAGAAGCCCCCATATTATATCTTCCCGACTGGTATCCAATTTCAGAAATAAAACAAACAATAAAATATACAAACAGATTTTTAAAAATAATTTCACGGTACGGTATGTTTCGATTGTAGATTCGTTTTTCATCCATTTAAATAAAGGTTCTTATTATTTTGAAAAGAATGGAATTATTTATATTGAAAAGAAAAATAAGAAGCGTACGGAAATTGATCTGGCATTTTCACAAAGCAGATTGAACCGATTGTTTGTTCATGGAGATTACGTTTTTGTTGCTGATGCTGAGAATAAAAAAATTCTTCAGCTCTATCAGGGGAAATATTCTTATATCAACGCACCATCTGTTTATACGGATGCGGAAACTAAAATTTACTGGCAGCAGATTACCGGACAGGTGTTCATGATCAGTCATGGTAAAATATACAGAAGTGAATTTTCAGATGGAAAGTTGAAGCTTACTTATTTGCTGGAATATAAGGATATTAATAAAGATATTTCCGGTGCTATGTTTTACGATGAAGCGGCCCGGAAGTTATACATCGGGAGCTCTATTAACGGGCTTAAAATCCTAAGCTTATCCGATTTTTCAGTTTCCAGAAAGAACTTACCTTATCAGGATGAGGTTTGCTATGCTGCATTACGCTATGATAATAATTCTGTCCTGACATCAGAAGGTATCAGGTACTATCAGAATACATCAGAAAGACTATATCCGGCTCCCCAATCTTATGATAAACGGTATATTTTGGAAGATAATGCCGGAAATCTGGTTTACAGGGAAAATAATTCCATTTACATCAGATATAAGAACAGCGGATTTACAAAATATGATTCCATTTCTTTTAAAAATAAGGAACTTGATGGTTTGTATAAAAGCGGAGCGCTTTATATGGCATCGTTTGTCAGTGGAAAAGGGTCTTATCTCTATCTGTTTAAGAAAGACCATTTTAAAGAAATTGAAAGAATCATTCCCTGTAAAGATAATATAGATGCTGTTCTCCGATATGATAAAAATTTTCTCTATCTGGGAAGCAGCGGTGGAATATATGTGTATTCTCTTACCGCGAATAAAGTGGTGAAGCTTATTGGAAAAGGTCTTCCGGTAAAACAAATTATTAGGACAAAAGACGGAAATATCTGGTTTACCACATACAATAGAGGGCTTTACTTACTAAAAGATCAAAAGGCAGTCAAGGTTCCGTCTGATAAAAATGATTTCCTGGCGAATGCTCATTATCTGTTGGAAGATAAGAATTCCAATCTGTGGATCCCGTCCAATAACGGATTGTTTAAAATCAATAAAAATATACTTTTACAATATATAAATGATCCGAAAGGAGATCTCACTTATTACCGATACACCAAAAGACAGGGACTGTTAAATAATGAATTCAACGGAAGTGCAAATCCCTGTGCCCACATTCTGAAAGATGGACAGTTTGTATTTCCTTCCATGGAGGGATTCGTATTTTTTAATCCTGAAAATGTAAAAACGTATTATCCCCGGCTTGAAGACATACATCTGGAAAGAGCAAAGATAAAAGGAAAGATGATTGAGGTGAAAGATAAACTCTTTCTGGAACGAGGTTATAAAAATGCAGAAATCTATATTGATGTTCCTTACTATTCCGATTTGGAAAATATTTATTTACAGGCTAAGCTTGACAATGAAGACAGCTCATGGATAAATATTAAAAGTGATAAAACATTCCGGTTGGCCAATATAGATCCTGGAACCTACAATCTTCTCGTTCGGTTTCTGTCTTCCGAAACAGGGAAATTTATGTATAAAACCATCCCTGTAGAAGTAGACCCCTATTTTTATCAGACGCTTATCTTTAAAATACTGATCGCTGGGATTATTATTTTCATTGTTTTGGTGATTGTACAGATCAGAACCAATTTTTTAAGACTGAAAAATAAAGTGCTGAAAAATATCCTTGTTCATAAAGACAAAGAACTTCTCGAAACGAATAACAAACTTAAAAATGCGTCCGACTATCAAAAAAAACTGGTAGAAAGCATCAGTCATGATATTACCACACCTGTGAAATTTATTGCCCTCCTTTCTCAGGAACTCAACCAGTCTCAGGACTTGAAGACACAGAAAAAATATTTTGACAGTATTTACAAAACTTCCGAACAGCTGTATAAATTTACTTTAAGCCTTAAAGAATACACCGAACTGTACAAGCAGGAAAATACAGCCAATGAAGAATACTCTATTTATGATCTGATTGAAACCAAAAGATTACTGTTTGAAGAAATTGCAGCGCAGAAAAATACATTTATCTACAACTTTTGTGATCACCAGTTGAGAACACGGCTCAATAAAAACATTCTCCTTGCAGTTTTCCACAATATCATAGATAATGCGGTGAAAAATACTTCAGACGGAGAAATTACCATTACATCAGCTTCCGCAGCGTCCCATTTGGAAATCAATATCTCAGATACAGGGAACGGAATGTCTGAGGAACAGAGAATTTACTATTCTGGGCTCTTTAAGAAAAAGGAAAATGATGAACATATGATTTTCAAAAACTATGGGTTAGGTCTTCATATGGTTGTTCAGCTGCTCATGAAGATTAATTCCAAAATGACTTTTCATAAAAATACTCCGAAAGGAACCACCATTAAAATCTTTATTAAAATATGACGAAAAAAATACTCATTGCAGATGATCATCATGTGGTAAGAATTGGAACCGCGATGATCCTGGAGAAAAATTTTAACCATTTTGAGGTCGATTTTGCAGAAACCTATGATGAGGTAAAACAGAAAATACAATCGGAAAAATATGATCTGGTTATTCTTGATATTGAACTTCCGGGAAGTATTCTCAAATCAATGGTGAAAGAGATCAAAGTAATTGCTGAAGACACACTCATCTTAATATTTACATCCTACAAAGAAAATATTGCGTTGCAATACATTGAAGAAGGAGCAAACGGTTTTTTGAATAAGCAAAGTGATCCCGAAAATTTTGTCAAAGCTGTTGAGGCGCTCTTTAAAGATGGACAGTATTACACTCCGGAGATATTGAATGAATTGCTGAAAGGAAATAAAAAACGAAAAGCCGTTGAGAATTTATCAGAGAGAGAACTGCAGGTTTTTAATCTTCTGGCAAAAGGAAATGGTAATCTTGAAATTGCCAATGTTCTTGATATCGAAGAATCTACTGTAGGAACTTATAAAAGAAGGGTTTATCAAAAATTAAAGATCACCAATCTTGTTGAATTGCTGGAAATCTACAGCGAAATTCATTAATACAACTTCTTTATTTTTGTTAAAGAGATGAAACCGCTGAAAAGAATTTTTTACAAATTATTGGACATTTCTACGAAAAAGAATTTTAAAACCAATTGCAATAAAAAAGATCAACGATTTTATATTTATACTCAGAAAAGGCCTTGGCAAATTGTTAAGGTTTTTTCTTGTCCCGTGAATTACAAATTGTCAATTTGCCCCATGGAATGTGAATTTCTCTGAAAAGTTTTTATATATTTAGCGACCGAATAATTCATTCAATGAGCAACGAAAATAAAACAGGACAAAACGAGACTTTAGTTAGGGGATTAACAAACCGACACATACAATTAATTGCCCTTGGAGGTGCCATAGGAACAGGGTTATTTCTAGGAATCGGACCTGCTGCAGTACTGGCAGGACCATCCGTAATCTTAGGCTATGCCTTGGCTGGAATTATCGCCTTTTTTATTATGCGTCAGCTTGGTGAAATGGTCGTTCAGGAACCCGTATCGGGAAGTTTTAGCTACTTTGCCTACAAATATTGGGGAAATTTCCCTGGATTTGCTTCCGGATGGAACTACTGGATTCTCTATATTCTGGTAAGTATGGCCGAACTCACGGCAATCGGGCATTATATCCACTTTTGGTGGCCGGAAATACCACTTTGGGTTTCCAGTTTATTCTTTTTTATCGTCATCAATGCCCTTAATCTGGCTTCTGTAAAGGTTTATGGAGAAACTGAATTCTGGTTTTCCATCATTAAAGTAGTCGCTATTATTGCGATGATTATCTTTGGAGTATACCTTTTAATCAGTGGTACTGGAGGAGAAAAAGCTACGATCACCAATCTGTGGAATGATGGCGGATTTTTCCCGAAAGGATTATTTAATAAAACAGAAAACGGATATTCAGGATTGTTTGCGGCAATGGCGATGATCATGTTCTCATTTGGAGGCCTTGAACTTATCGGGATTACTGCTGCAGAAGCAAAAAATCCGGAAAAAACAATTCCACAGGCTACCAACCAGGTGATCTATAGAATTCTTATTTTCTACGTAGGTGCTTTGGTGATCTTATTTTCATTAAGTCCGTGGAGAGATATTACAGAAGGATCCAGTCCGTTTGTAATGGTATTTCAAAATCTGAATGGGCTTGAATTCAGTCTTTTTGGAAAGGTTGTACAGTTCAATACATTAATTGCGAATGTTCTTAACCTGATTGTTTTGACAGCTGCTTTGTCCGTGTACAACAGTAGTGTTTACAGTAACAGCAGAATGCTTTTCGGATTAGCCCAGCAGGGAAATGCTCCGAAATTCCTGAAAAAACTGAACAAAAACTCCGTTCCTACTAATGCAATCATTATTTCTTCATGTTTTGCCGGGATCTGTATTATCATCAATAAATTAGTACCGGAAAAAGCTTTTGAATACCTGATGGCTTTAGTAGTATCTACATTGATTATCAACTGGCTGATGATATGCTACACCCATTTGAAGTTTAAAAAATCTATAAATGCAGAAGGTGTTCAATCAAAATTCCCATCTATATTTTACCCGATTTCCAACTATATCTGTATTGCATTTTTGGTTCTGATTCTTGGGCTGATGAGTATCACAGGAATGGAAATTCAGGTGATCCTGATTCCGATATGGATTGGCTTTTTGTTCGTAATGTATAAATTGTACAAACCAAAATAAGAATATAACAACTCATTCAGATGGGTTTGGAAGAGGTGAAAATCATACGGTTTTCACCTCTTTTGTTTTATTTTCTGTAAATTAGATAGAGAATATGAGTACCTGTCTTTTATTTTCTCTGTATGAAAAGAATGTCAATTTAGGACAAGATTTGGTTTTTTGAGAGATGTAATTTTGCACCTGTAAATCATCACAATGATGAAGCTGCAGTGTAAAACTTAAAAAACAAATAGAATGAAAAATATATTTCTCCTCATCCTCTTGCTTTTTTTTCCTGGTCACGGATTTCTACGCAGGCCATTACTAATTTGGAGGTATTAATTGAAAAGAAATTTTAATGATATGAAAAAATTATTCACACTCACTTTTGTATTGAGTTTTATACTAAGTATGGCACAGACAGACTATCATTTTCCAGAGGAATCTTCACGACATGAAGGAACATGGCTGCAGTGGCCGCATCACTATCAACATGGAATGACTTACCGTAAAAGGGTAGAGCAAACATGGGTAGATATGACAAAAGCCCTTCAGTCCGGCGAGAAAGTTCACATTATTACCTATAATGATGAAGAAAAAAACAGAATTATCCATCTTTTGGAAGAAAATGAAGTTCCGATGAAAAACGTTGATTTTAAGGTTTATCCTACCGATGATGTATGGATCAGAGATAACGGACCTATTTTCGTAAAAGACAACAAAGGAAATGTTTTTATTGAAGATTGGGGATTTAATGGATGGGGTGAGAAATTTGATTTTGAAAACTGTGATGAAATTCCACAAAAGATAGGGGCAGACCTTGGAGTAAAAGTAATCAACCTGAATGAAGAAATGGTCAACGAAGGAGGTTCTGTAGAAACTGATGGAAATGGTGTTTTAATGGCTTGCAAAAGCTCTGTTATCAGTCAGAAAAAAGGAGCTGTCAGAAACAAAGACATCACTCAGAAGGAAGCAGAAGAAATGTTTGAAACTTATTATGGAGTATCTAAAGTAATCTGGCTGGAAGGAGTGACAGGCCTGGATGTTACCGATATGCATATTGACGGATTTATGAAGTTTATTAACCATAATACGATGCTTACCATGAAAGATGATGATCTTCTTGAGCTGGGACTTTCTGAAAAAGATGTCAATACCCTTTATACAGCAACCAATGTCAACGGAAAAGAATATAAAAAAGTCTACGTACCATCCACTAAAAATAAAGTGAAAACAGCGTACGGAAAGCAATTGGAAGAAAAAGGCTCCTATGTTAATTATTATGTCGCCAACACTGTTGTATTAGTTCCGAATTATGGAGATCCTAATGATAAAATTGCCAATAAGATTATTCAGGATCAATATCCGGATCGAAAAGTAATAGGAATAGATGTAAGAAACCTATATGAAAACGGAGGAATGGTGCATTGTGTAACCCAGCAGCAGCCTGCCGGAAATCTGGTAAGATAAATTTAAAGAATATTGAAATTAATTTTTTGTAGATCAGATGAAGTTAATTGAATAAATTGCTTCATTTGATTTTTGTAAAAACAATTCACGGAATCTGAAAGGTTCCTCGGTTATTTTTCGTAAATTGGTAAGAGGGTATATTTCAAATTCAGGTGAAAATTATAATCTGTTTGAAATACCTGCGGATAAGCCGAAAACCGTTACAAAAAAGTAGGCAGGACCAAAAAAGACACCTATGGCCAATTTATTTCAAACCCTTACCAACACTGTAAAACATTGGTACATCCCATTAATCTTTGGAATTCTTTTCCTTATCTGTGGTTTTTATGTATTCAGTGTACCCCTTGCAACGTATGTTACACTTTCTATTTTTTTCAGTGTTTCATTTTTATTTTCAGGAATTACTGAAATATTTTTTTCCCTGCAAAACAGTAAATCCTTACAGGGATGGGGCTGGTTTCTTGTAAGTGGATTATTAACAACTGCAATAGGGGTTTATCTTATTGCAAACCCTCAGATTTCTATGACAGTACTTCCTTTTGTAATAGGATTTACTTTGCTGTTTCGCTCCTTTCAATTATTAGGATTTGCCTTCGATCTGAAAAGCATGAGAATTATGAGTTGGGGAAATGTAGCGCTGGCCAGTGTAGGAGGAATCATTTTTTCTCTGTTGCTGATATTTAATCCGATGTTTACAGGAATTTCGTTAGTGACCCTTACAGGCGTTTCTTTCATTTTCATGGGAATTGCTTCCATTATGCTCGCTCTGGATTTAAGGAAAGTCAAAAAGATTCCGGGAAAAATAAGCCAGGAATTAAGAGACAGAATCAAATCGATACAGGAAGAGATTGATGAGCTTAAAAAATAATAAACGAATAAATCTAAATATAAAAGGCCTTGCAAAAGGTCTTTTTGTATGCTTTTTTTGTACCTCAATAGTATTTTGAATACTTATATCAATTGGATTTTGTTGCGACAAGATCGGTCGTTTTGTATGAATATCTTTGCATTTATAAATGATAAAACTCATATTAAACATTGCTAATAGTGTTTTGAGGCTGGATCATTCTTACTAGGTTGAGAAATGAATAGAAGTTCTAAAAATAGACGTGCTGTAAACTATGGGACAGCAACTAGAAGTATAAATTTAATGATAGGTAATGATATAGGAGTTGCTGCTACTGAGACAACAAGAATAAATGAAAGTTGGTTTAAAAAACATATTTACCTTAAACCTCAATTCGATTAAACTATGAAAATATTTGTCTTTTTTAGCTTTTTAATCTTGGTGTCTTCATGTGGAGAACCTGATTGCAATGATGTGAAAAAAGCGTTCTACCCTGATGAGTATAATTTGATTGTCGGAGAAGCAAGTATAGATAATTCCTGGATCAAAATTACAGGCTATCATCCCATAACCTATGAAAAATCAAATATTATGGTACATAATAATTGGATTGACGACTATAATGAAGTGGAAGCGGGAGATACAATAATTAAGAGAGCAGGAAATCTAGAACTTGTTATTCATAAAAAAGATACTATTATCAGACATGATTGGTATTGTAAAGGAAAGCCTTATAAGTAAGTTTAATACTTGCTCTAATAATTATCATCCAATTAGATAAGAGTGGAAGAAATTCCACTCTTATTTTTTCGTAATCTCACTTTATTTTTTTCATATCAAAGGATTCTTTTGCCTGAAAGTAAGCAATGAAAAATAGAATTTTCAACTTTTGTAATTTAAATTTGAAAGATTGATTATTAAAATAGAAGAATATTTTCCTGTACTATCTAGCTTAGATGGTTGAAAGAAAGAGTGTTGACTAGTTGGTGTTTTGGTTTAATCCCCAAATTTTGCGTTTGATTTATAATAATTCTTATTATTATAAAATTTACTATGTAGAATAAAAACAAAAACCATCTTTAAAAAAGGATGGTTTGTAGACCCACAGGGATTCGAACCCCGACTGACGGTACCAAAAACCGGAGTGCTACCGTTACACTATAGGTCTGCTTTATTTTGGTGATGCAAATTTATATATTTTTTTCTTATTTACAAATATCTTCTTTCAATTTTCTGCTGTTTACCTTAAAAAAATAGATTTTTACTCCCATAACAATTGATGGATGGATAAAAACACAAACCATCCTTGAAAAGGATGGTTTGTGGTCAAAAGCGAACAAATGTCGAACCAAATAGTTGAAGACCTTATAGTTCTATCAAAGCTAACATCATAAAAACATATTTGTAATTATAGTATTATTCTAACTGATTCATCATTATATTCGGTCGTATTTTGAGCATATTAATTAATTTCTTCTGTTTTCACCTCAATATCAATTTCTTCAAAATCATCAGGAGTTTCCTGAATGGGTTCTTGAAGCTTAATTCCATCAAGATAATAAGTCGTTCCCAAATAGATTTCATCGCCAAAAACAACTCCATCTGTTTTTCTTTTAAAGCATTTCCCAGGATCCGCTTTAATTATATTGTCTGTCTGTGTCATATTTTATTATTATGTTATCGGATAAATTTTTGCAGCAAAATAGCTCCAGTTGGTTGCCGTTTTATAAGCAGAAACGCTTGCTGCAGGAACATGAATTTCTACTTTATCAATAATAATCCCATCAGAAACGAGATTTGTACCTACCAAAATAGGAGGTGTAGTTGCCAATACTTTTACTACTACTTTTTTAACACTGGTTTGACCACCAGCTGCAATCAGATGCATGCAGCCATTTGCCATATAATTAATAGAAGCGGGAAATATAATAGTTATTTCACTTTCACCCGTTCTTAATCTTAGTCTTAAACCAAATGAATCTATTCTTTCCAGACTTGTACATCCTGTAAGATCAATAAAATTAGTAACATAATCTTCAACATTTGGATTGTTTATATTCGTGGTAAGCATTTCCGGAAATATTCGCGTGATATAAGGGAGATTGTACTTACCAGCTTTGGGATACTTGTAGGTAAACGAATATGCATCGTAAATCTTAACATTTTTAAACAAATTAATGTCTAGGTATTTTCCCATAATTGGGGAAATACCCAATTCTTCAACGTTATCAAAGTTGCCATTTATAATACTTGTTTCGTATAATTGAAAGGCATTTCTCCCTATTTTCTTGATATTGGGTGGAAAAGTTATACTTAGCAATGAGTTGTTGTCAAATGCATGATCTCCAATAGTTTCTACATTTGTAAAAAATCTAAATTCATCAAAACTTCCACCTAAGAATGTTTCTGAATTAATAAAAGGATTAAAACTACTGGCAGGTATATCAGTAACAGATCTTGCCTCTGAAAAGCTTAATTCACCATCACCATTAGTATCATAGGCTTTTAATAATGTAGTTTTTCTTGTTATATCCGAAATCTGAATAAAATTGGTAATGTTTGTATAAGTAAAATGAAAGTCGGGCCAATTAGCTTCCATGAAATCTTTATCTTCTTGATAAATATTAGTAAAAGTCCATTTTCCTTCAACGATAGAATGTGGGGCTGTATTACCTAAATCATCAACTCCTTTAGCATTTATAAGTGGAAAGAAATTTTCGCTAGAAGTACTACTTCCATTTAGATTATTAATTCTCACTCTGCTCAAATTTTTAAGATTTGAAACAATATCATTAACATTAATTAAAGGACAATCCTTAATTACAAGAGTTTTTATAGAACTTTCCGTAAAAGTTAAATTAGAATTTTTAATAAATTTTTGATTATCTAATATTAAAGTATTTGCTGTACTTGGCAAAATTAAAGAAGCAAGCAAACCTCCTTTTGGCAATAATACCGACGATATTCCTGTTCCTGCAGCGGAAATATTTTTAATACTTGTACAAGCAGTTAAATCTATTGATTGTTTTAAATTTGGGCAATTTGAAATATCTAATTCTTCTAAAATTGTATTATTACCAATAAACAAGTTTCTTAAATTTTGATTTGAATAACCGGAAATTTGACTTCCAATCCGAAGCCTCGACAAATTCGTCGCTTTTGAAACATCTAAAGTACCCAGATACTTTCCTGACAAATCTCCAAGATCTTTAATTGCAGATGCACCATAAATAATGGTTTCTGTATCGTTAAAAGTAATAGCCGGAGCTTGAACTAAAGATGCAACATTTTTTCTAAGCCTCGCACGGTTGATATAGGAACCAAATTTAATTTTAGTGTATCCGTCTTTTTGAGCAGTTAGTAAAAAATTAGCATTGGGAGCAACTACAGGCGTGCCCGAAGGTGTATAAAGTCGCATCGTGATATAATCAGATGAGAAAGTAGACGTGTCATACTTTCCGTCCATATATCTGAATCTATTTAATAACCAATAATTTCTGTGCGATTTTCTTGAGCCTTGTGCGGTGTATAAGTAACTTCCGTTCCCGGCAATAACCAAAGGATCTATATATTTATATTTCGCATCTTCATTGAAAATACTTTCCGCCCATTTGTCAGATTCTAATGTGTTGAAATAAGTATTACACTTATCATAAGTCAGAATTCCTGAAGTTCTCATTTGCTGGTATAATGCGGTAATTTCAGTATCAAAAGCCACTTCAACCAGTTTCCAAAGCTCTGAAAGCGCGCCATTCCAGACAAAACCACTTCCTACTTGGTCGTGAGCTTCCACCCAATAATCATACACATTGTGGCCCTCGTTATTAAGACCTAAAACCGTGTCATTATCATAAAATATAAGATACCAACGGTTGTTTCCTTGCGCATCCGGATACATCGCAAACATCTGATTTTTAGCGCGCTGATCAACCATTGCAAAAAACTCAGTGAATACATAATAAAACAATAAAAATTGAATATTAAAATGATCTTGAGCCTCGGCTTTGAATTTTGCAGGATTATTTTTGCAACTCACAATCCATGTATGCAAAGCTTCAAGATTCGATGTATCTTCATTATCTTCCGGATATCTTCCCTCAAAATCATTCTTCCATAAATGCTTACCATTTCCGTCTACACTTTGAAAATCTGTAGCAATAAATAATGTATTATCTGACGTATTGTTCAAAAATTCCCAGCATTCCTGACCCCCTGTAAAACCTGTTGTTGCTTCATTAGACTTATCATTATTAAAATTATATTTTCCTAAGAAAATACGCTCCGAATCTGGTGTCGCTCTGTGAAATATAAGCATTGGAAACCCGTCCATCGTAGTACGGATATCAGGATTAATTAATTGTGGTGGAACTAAATAACCCAATTGATTCAAGGAATCTTGTGCAAGCCTCGCCAAACCTATGTTGTGAGAGCCAGAAGACTCCATAAAATCGGCTTTAAAAGTAAATGTCTTTTCCGCCAATGAATTATCACGAAGCTTGTATTTTGAAGAATTTATTTCACCATTTTTAAAACCTCCATTAAATTTGATTTTAAAGTTTTTTCGGGGATAATATTGTGATGATGTACCCTGGACATCAATACTCGCATTTACATAAGAAAACGATTTTGTAGGATCCTGAGCATTTTCATACTCTCCAACAATTGTTTTTTTATCGCCTTTATAAGTTGGCAGATCTCCAACAATGGTTAAGCATGGAATTGATTGTAAACATTTATCGTAGGACAAATTTCCGAATGCATCGTACAATTTATTTCTCTCGTAAATATTGACTTTTTCAACCAGGTTATCCATGTCAGCGATGTAATTTGACAACATCTGATCGGCGTTTAGATTATTATTATACACCCTGATATTATATAGATTAATAGTACAATCACTGCTTCCAATGGTAATGTTTTGAGGAGCTTGTTGTAAAAAGCTGTCTAATGAATTATACTGATATAATGAAGATATAATTCCATTGATATACACAAATACCAATCTTTGATCTGCAACCTTTGTAACGACTACACTTACACGGATCCTTTCCTCTTCTTTAAAAAATATGGAAGTACTGTCCTGCTCAGAACTGAACGAAAACGAATTTGAGGTAGCAACAAATCCAACATTTCCATTTTTACAAGAAAAAATAGTACTGTCACTGTTTTTTATATCTGAAGTTGAAAATTCAAATTCTAATGTTTTACCACCTGTTTTAAAATCATTTTCAAAAATCTTGAAAGGAATCTCAACCCTTGCATTTCCGCTCACTTTAAGTGCCACAGAACCCTTTGAATCTTGAACCCATCCATTGGTGCTGAAATCAAAATCAGTAAGAGTACATGACAGGTTTTTGTATTTCCACTCGTTTTTGTTAATCTCTGAATTGCTTCTGTTTCGACTGCTTAAAAATAATTCCAGGCCTAACGTTTCGGCTTCAACCTGAATATCAAATGCTGTTACAACTACTGAAGTATTTTTCGTGACATTGCCACATTTAAAAGTTACAGTATGCGCACCTGAGTCCATAAATGTATAGGTGAACTTCTGCAAACTTCTATTTACTACCAATTCTGAAACCTTCAATCCGTCGACCAAAATCTCAACATCGCTATAATTTGATGATGGTGAATATACCAGATATTCAATCGAAGCTGGAGCATATTGATTAGCGGCAACATTATTTGCTGAAGACACCAGAGGTGTTAAATTACCAGCAGCAACACTGATAATATCTGTAAATAAGTGATTGCTTTCAATGATCTCTCCGGACAAATCAGCGGTCATATACACCTCTAAAATATGAACTCCGTGCGACTGTGCAGGAATTTCATAAAGAAGCTCTTTGTTATTTATTGACGTAACTACTGGTGGAAGATCTGATCCATTTAATTTGAAATGAATCGTCTTCTCTACATTCCCGGTTGGAATATATCGAAAAATGATTGGTCCCGAATTAATAGTGGTCTTGTCGTAGGTAGTACTTAAAGCAAGTGCTATTGTTTGAATGTCATATTTTAATTTCCTATTATTTCCATAACTATCGGTGATACTAAGCGTTATTGTATTATCTCCCGCCAAAATATATGACGTAATATCTATCTCATTGACTCCCTGATTAATGTTTTTATTAAATAGAATCGTATTTCCTTTTAAAATACTTGCAGTTCCTCCGCCAGTCTCACTACCATCAACGCTGTCGATGGATGACCACGAAAAAACTATTTTAACTTCGCTTCCAAATGATTTTATGAATGATGCAGGTATTTCAGATTTTGCGCGGAAAACAATTCCATTGGCTCCTCCGGTTCCTCCACCAGTTCCATATTCACTTTCTGACTTTTCTCCTAACGCTGAATATGCAATCTGTTTAATGATTTTTCCCTCTTCATTTTTAATGAAGAACATCACGGGATAAATGAAGTTATCTGCAACTTCTTTATCTGATCTTTCATAATTTGTAAAATAAATTCTTCCTGTATATCTCATTTTAATCTTCTTGTGTTAAATCAATAAAACCATCTGTTCCACCTCCAGGCATATTAACCTCCAGAACAGACCAAACCAAACCGTCATAGGAAATTATCCCGAAATTTTCAACCTTAACTCCTGAAGCATTTTCGTAGACTCCACTCCCTGCCCAAAACCATTTTGCTGATCCAGGCTCAACAATAATATGATCAGTAGGCCTTAAAATTCCTCCAAAGGAAGAATTTGCTCCTGAACCTTTAAGCAATTCTATCTGCTCCCTGTTTTCTTTGATGTAGTCTACGATTTTCTGAAGCTTATCAAGATTATCATCATTCGAAGTTAGTATTTCGTTGATTTTTGCAATCAGCTCAAGCATTTCATTATCTTTTGCCTGAAGTATATTTACAATTTCCTCGATTTGCTCCTTTGTATAGACATTTCCGGTCTCTTCACCATCGTCTATAGTGGCTGCCAGTTTGATCTTTAATTTTTCTTTCCATTCTTCTATATTTCTGGCAGTAAGATTGGATGCATTAAGTCTTGCGAGCACTAAATGGTGTGCGCTTTCATCTTGCAGATGATTTGTAAAAGTTGTGCTGGATACCGTTTTTTGAAAAGTTTCATTTAAACCCGTTACCTCATCCATCCTGATATTTTCATCTAAATGACGGAATGAAGAAAAGGTCTGCTGAAATTGATTTTCTGTGGGTATATCACCCTTTTCAAACCAGCTAAATATTGTTTTTAATGGTACTTTCATTATTATTGAAAATTAGTTTTTATAAAATTGATGATTTGAGGGAAAGTTGGTTCCTGATAGACTTATTGTAGTTAAATAGAAGTCTCTTTCTTTTGGGTAATTATTGATTTTCGCCCTCTTTTATCGTACTGTCAATTAGTGAATTATTAATATGGTTGCAACTTAGAAAACATATATTTTCGCAATGTTTTTTTGTAATTTATTTTAAATCAACTACATTCTTTTACATTTTTTCTATACTGTTTTCTTGGTATATTTTTTTGATTCCAATGATCATTCACATTCTTTAGAGTGCAAATTTCATTGTTTTTTGGTCCTTATAAAAGTTTTTTGACCTCGCTATTCTGTAGTTGCAGTAATACGTATTTTTAACAGAGATAAGACGGTGTGAATTAATAATCAATTCACGATAAATGGACTCGTGAATATTGTAATCGCAGTTATATATTTTTACTGGGAAGTGATTTGAAATAAGGAAACAGATTTGAGTTTGATCATTTTTTGATAAAGCCGCCTATCTTTATCCGGCTCTAAGTTTTTATCCTTTTTTATTTTTCAAAAGAGAACAAAAAACAAAAACCACCCTTAAAAAAGAGTGGTTTGTAGACCCACAGGGATTCGAACCCCGAATGACGGTACCAAAAACCGGAGTGTTACCGTTACACTATAGGTCTGTTTTATTTTGGTGGTGCAAATTTACAGCTTTTTTCTTTATATACAAGAACTTTTTGATTTTTTTTTTAAATTTACTGTAGAATTTATTTACAGAAAACATGCTGATAGACTTCAATAATCTCAATACTAATAAATTATCATTCGATACGGAATTTGAAAAGAAAGTGAAAATTTTTCTGGAAGAATGGTTTTCAGAAAAAACAGAAGTAAATGTTCAGACTTCAGGTTCTACCGGAGTTCCGAAAATTTTTGAAATTGAGAAAAAGAAAATGATCAATTCCGCAGTAATGACCTGTAATTTTCTGGGATTAAAAGAAGGGGATAGTGCATTACTTTGCCTGCCTGTAGAATACATCTCAGGAAAAATGATGATTGTCCGTTCCATAGAAAGAAAATTAAAATTAAAAATTGCTGAACCCTCTTTAAAACCAGTGGAAAATCTGGATGAAGAAATAGACTTTTGTGCCATGACACCTCTTCAGGTAGAAAACTCTCTGGAAAAGCTTTATCTGATTAAAAACCTGATCATTGGAGGGGCTGCCGTCTCAGAAAGCCTGAAAAGTAAAATTCTGCAAATGAACCTTAGCCCTTCAAATCGTATTTTTGAAACCTATGGAATGTCTGAAACCCTTTCCCATATTGGCTTAAAACAATTGATGCCGGAACAGGAAGACTATTTCACTGTTTTTGAAAATGTGTCTATTTCTTTGGACGACAGAGGTTGCCTGAAGATCTTTGCTCCCAATGTAAATGCTGACGAACTGCAAACTAATGATTTAGTTGATATTAGAAATGAAAAACAGTTTAAATTCCTTGGAAGAATTGACAATGTGATTAACTCAGGAGGAGCAAAAATCTTCCCGGAAACACTGGAGACATTGGTGAAAAAAGAACTTTCGAATGAAGCGGTGTTTATGGGTTTGCCTGATGAAAGTTTGGGTCAGAAACTGATATTGATTATAGAAGGAAATAAATCCGATGAATTGATAAAAACAGTGATGGATATCCCTTTTGATAAAAATTTCCACAAACCAAAAGAAATTATCTTCATCAGTGAAATTCCGAGAACCCCTAACGGGAAAGTAAACAGAATGGAACTGTATAAAAGCATCAACATAAACCTCTAGTCACCAAAAAATGAAAGACTTTTCAAAAGAACTCAGTTTCAAAACTTCCCGCAGCAGTGGTGCAGGAGGACAGAATGTCAACAAAGTGGAAACTGCTGTTACCGTGCTTTGGAAAGTAAGTGCATCAGAAGTTTTTAGTGAAGATGAAAAATTACTGATTCATAATAAACTGAAAAACAGAATCAATATCGATGGTTTTTTATTCCTGACGGTTTCCGAAAGCAGAACCCAGCTGATGAATAAAAATAAAGCCATTGAAAAAATAATTGAAATCGTAAACAAAGCACTCATTGTTCCCAAAAAGAGAACGGCAACAAAACCCTCAAAAGCGCAGAAGCAAAAAAGGCTGGATGGCAAGAAAAAACTTTCAGATAAAAAAGAAAACAGACGCTTCAGGTTTTAACTTGTTTCTCTCACAGAAAGCATTATTTTTGCGGAAACTTTTAAAACCATGATCAAAAAATTAATCTTAGTTGGAGTATTCTCAATCTCCATCATGTCTTTCGCTCAGAAATTTTCCATCAGACCTTCCGTTGGGTACGCATGGAGAACTGCAAAAACAATTTCCGGACTTAGTAAAGAAGAAAAAGAATATGTAAAAGACCTGAAAAATGGATTGAACTTTGACATTGCAGCCCATTATGAAGTGAAAAATGGTCTTGCATTCGGATTAAAATATTCTAATTACAGTGCATCCAGTGACGGATTTCTGCTTGGTTATGTAAATGGAATGCCTGTGTCTGTTCCTGTAACGACAAAGGATAATATTACATTTTTCGGTTTCTCCGGGCTTATTTCAAATAATCATTTGGCCACGAGACATAAAATATTTGCAGATGTAGCGTTGGGAGTAATGTCTTATACCACAAAAACAGGAGATGTAAAAGGTACAGGAACCACGTTCGGGGCAGAAGTTGATCTTGGGTATCAGTATCAGGTAAGCAAGAATTTTCTGATTGGCCCAAAAGTAGGTTTAAGTGGTGGAACCCTCAATAAAATGAAGTATAACGGAGTCACTTATAAATTTGATGGTGATCAAAAAGAAGGTTTGCACAGAGTTTCTTTAAGTGCAGCTGCCACATTCCGTTTTTAAGCTGTATCTTTGTTAGAGTTAATAATAATTGATAATGACAGCAACAATCTTTTTATCTGCAGAACGCCGCCGGTCAGGATTGCTGCTGTCTTTACTTTATCTTCACACAGATTCTTTTCTGAAAAGTTCTAAGGACTTCATCACATAAGCCCTGTCAGGATCCAAGACAGGGAATCAATTCGGATTTTATGTATTACTTTTTTGCAGTTTTCTATGGAAGAAGGCTGTTCTACACCTGGATTCTACATTGGATCATCAGGGAATAACTGCATTTAATTTTAAAAATTGAAGAAAATGTCCAATCATATTATTGTAACCACCGGAATTTATGATGCTATAAAAGATACACTCAGAAGAAAAAAAGTGAGCATCGAAGAAGAAAAGAGATTAACGGAAGAACTTAGAAAGGCAAAACAGGTTCTGAGAAGAGATCTTCCTGCCGATATTGTAACCGTTGACAGAAAAGTGACCTTAAAAGACCATACATTAGATTTTGAGCATGAATATATATTTGTGCCTTCTACCAAACAAAAGCTAAAAAAGAATAAACATTCTATCCTTTCGGATATTGCCCTGGCAGTCGTTGGATATAAAGTAGGAGATGTGATAGACTGGCCTTTCAGAGACGGAGAAAGGAAAATCGAGATTCTGAAAGTGGAAACCTGGGAAGGATAACCCTTTGTTGAATATTATTAAGTTGATTGTTAATGAAAGCGTGGCTCATTTTGGGCTGCGCTTTTTTATAGTAATGTGTTGGAAAACGCAAGGGCGCAAATTTTTTAAATACTAAATAGTTGTAAGGCGCAAGGATTTTATCTCGATAAAATTTTATATTGTATAATTTGTCTCACGTTAATTTTGCAGATAATATAAAATCCTTTGCGTCCTTGCGTTTTCCAACAACTTATTTAACAAATGATAAAAAAATACTTCTCTATGATACTTTCTTCAAGTGCTTTGACTGCATTCCGTTTTTAAGTTTTATCTTTGCAAAAATTAAAAAAATGAGCAAACCAATTTCTGAATTTATAGAGAAATATTACCTGCACTTCAATGCAGCTGCATTGGTGGATGCATCTAAAGGGTATGTTGCCCATCTTAAAGATGGCGGGAAAATGATGATCACTTTAGCTGGAGCAATGTCTACTGCTGAATTGGGTAAAATTCTTGCAGAAATGATCCGTCAGGGGAAAGTAGATTTTATCTCTTGTACAGGGGCGAATCTTGAAGAAGATTTAATGAACCTTGTGGCACACTCTCACTATGAAAGAGTTCCTCATTACAGAGATTTAACGGCTCAGGATGAGTGGGATCTTTTAGAAAGAGGTTTAAATAGAGTTACTGATACATGTATTCCTGAAGAAGAAGCTTTCAGAAGATTACAAAAACATATCGTAGAGATCTGGAAAGATGCAGAAGCTAAAGGAGAAAGATATTTCCCTCACGAATTCATGTACAAAATGATCCTTTCAGGAGTATTGGAGCAGTACTATGAAATTCCTAGAGAAAATTCTTGGATGATTGCTGCGGCAGAAGCCAATTTACCAATCGTAGTTCCGGGATGGGAAGATTCTACCATGGGGAACATCTTCGCTTCTTACTGTATCAAAGGAGAGCTTACAGCTACTACAATGAAATCAGGAATTGAATATATGACTTATCTTGCGGACTGGTATACTAAAAACTCTGCAGGAAAAGGAGTTGGATTCTTCCAGATTGGTGGAGGTATCGCAGGAGATTTCCCTATTTGTGTAGTTCCAATGTTGTACCAGGATATGGAAATGCATGACATTCCTTTCTGGTCTTATTTCTGCCAGATTTCTGATTCTACAACATCTTACGGTTCATATTCAGGAGCTGTTCCCAATGAAAAAATCACTTGGGGTAAATTGGATATCACTACACCGAAATTTATCGTTGAAAGTGATGCAACAATCTGTGCACCATTAATGTTCTCTTATATCTTAGAAAACGCTTAAGAATAAACATCTCATCAGAGATTACAATATCAGCGCTTCAATTCATTTGGAGCGCTTTTTTTATTACCATAAGTAAGTGTAATTTTGTTGGAAAACACAAAGGCGCAAAGAGTTCCTAAGTATGTGGATATTTTTAAGGCGAAAGAAAATCAAAGATTTTCAGCAAGGATTCTGTATAGATTTAATAGTCCAAAATTTTATCGAAGATAAAATCCTTGCGTCTTAAAGCCCATAGTATATAAAAATAGCGTCTTTGCGTTTCCCAAAATTCAACACCAAAATCTATGAAAATCTGTGTCATCTGCGGGAAAAACATTCACACAAATCCAGAAAAATCAATCCAAAGAATTCACCAGCACAAAATATCGATACGCCAGAATTCCCTTTTCAACCTTAGTCAGATGATTAGGATCTTTCTTACTCAGCTTCGGAAGAACTTTTTTATTAACGGCATTCAGCAGCCTGAAAAATGATTTTTTCATATCTTTATCTTTTAATGAAACATCATCGAATTTGATAGAGTTCAAAAATGATGCAAAAAGAGAATACTCAGCTATGGAAGAAATTTTCAAACAACAGGTTTACGAAGTGGCAAGACTTATTCCGAAAGGGAGAGTGTCTACTTATGGAGCCATAGCAAAGGCTGTTGGCTATCCAAATCATTCCAGGCATGTAGGAAAAGCAATGGGTGGATGTCCGAAAGATGTTCCTGCCCACCGTGTGATTTCCAGCTCAGGAGTATTATCTGTCCCGGAATTTCAGCCTAAACTGGAAGCAGAAGGAATCACTGTGGAAAATCTTAGAATAAAAAATTTTAAAAAACTATTCTGGGATCCATTGACTGAATTGTAAATTTCAAAGGATTTAAATCAAAGAATTTTTTAACGCAAAGATTTTCTCCGTATTCTGTAATATTTTTAAGAGAGCAAAGTCGGAATCAATTCCATTGATTCTTTCTAAGCGAACGCATTACCACACAGCTTCCTCAACGACAAAGTCGGAATTCTTTGCTTCCTGAAATAAAACATTCGAATCATTAGTTCTTTGCGTTAAAAAAAACTAGTATGCATTAATACAGAAAAAATGTCACTCCATAATTTAATATGAGTGACATCTATATTTTTACAGTTTAAAACCATATTATTTTCTTCCTTTTGGGAGACCTTTCGCTTCTTCTTTTAGCCTTTCGTTTTCTTCTTTTAATAAAGCGATATAACCTTGAAGGTTTTCAATAATAGATCCTGGAATATTACTATAATTATTCTGACTATTAATTGTCCCAGCAGAAGTACCAGAATTGTCATTAAACACAGGATGATCATTATTAACAACAAGCGTTGCTTCATCCTCTTCATAAATGTCCTCAAACGGTACATCCAGAAAACGGGCAAGTTTGTCCCATTCATCTTTTACAATCCTTACATCACCACTTTCTTTTCTGCTGTAATTCGATACATCCGTTGCGATGAAGTCAGCTACCTGTTGTTGAGTGTAGCCTTTTTGCTTTCTGATGAGACGTAATTTTTCTTTTTGCATGACCGACATTTTATACAAAAATGGCAAAAAAGCAGAATCTATACAATAGAAAACAGAAAAAATGTAGAGCAAAGCAATGAAAGCGAATAGAAAAGGCAGAAAAGCTGTATAATATAAATCTTATTTGGATTAATTGTGTACAATTTTTAGATTGTTTGGGATTGTTGGAAAAACGCAAAGGCGCAAGGATTTCTATTTTTAAACTGTTGTAAGACGCAAGAAAATCAAAGATTTTCAGCAAGAATAATGGATAACGACTTAGCAGGATACAATTTTATCGGAGATAAAATCCTTGCGCCTTAAAACACATAGTATATAAAAAAATAGCGTCTTTGCGTTTCCCAAAAAACTCTCCACAAACATCTGTGGAAATTTAAGATTTTCAAAAAGCTTAAGTGCCCAGGATCTTTTGTGGCTTTTGTGGTTAAAAAGATAAAAAAAGACTGCTTCAAAATGAAACAGTCTCTAGTGTATTATTTTTCAAGTTGCTTATAGCTTCTCTGTATAAAATCTGTCAGGTCTTTTCCTTTCAGTAAATTTTGTGAAAGTTTCGCAAGATCCAGCGCATATTTGATCAGGCTTTCTTTCTCTTCAGCATTCTCCGTTTTTAAAATCTGATTAGAAAGTTCACTGTTGGAGTTCACCACAAGATTATACATCTCCGGGAAACCTCCCATTCCGAACATTCCTCCTCCGCCTGTTGCCTGCATTTCTTTCATTCTTCTCATAAATTCTGGCTGTGTAATAGTGAACGGAGCATCATTACTGTCAAGGTCTTCAAGCTGAACCGTAAATTTAGAATCCTGAATAGCCTCTTCTACATTCTTTTTCAAAGATTCTTTTTCAGTTTCGTTTAATTTTGAAATTACCGGCTCATCCTTTTTGATCAGGTTGTTTACATGATCTGCATCTACTCTTGCAAATGAAATATTTTCTTTTGAAGTTTCCAGTTTTTGAATCACGTGTGAAATAATAGGAGAGTCCAATAACAGAACTTCATACCCTTTATCTCTCGCAGACTGAATGTAGCTGTGCTGTTCATCAGCATTCGTTGCATACAGTACCACAAGTTTATTGTCTTTGTCTGTTTGTATAGGCTTGATTTTCTCTACCAATTCATCCCAAAGGAAGTATTTCCCATCTGTTGTAGGATATAATGTGAATTTGTCTGCTTTTTCAGCAAATTTCTCTTCCGTAACAATTCCGTACTCGATAACGACTTTAATATCATTCCATTTTTGCTCGTAGTCTTCACGATTTTCATTGATTAAAGAAGCCATTTTGTCGGCAACTTTTTTCGTGATATAAGATGAAATTTTCTTTACGGCACCATCTGCCTGTAAATAAGAACGGGATACATTCAATGGGATATCCGGAGAATCAATTACTCCTCTCAGAAGCATCAGGAAGTCTGGAACAATTCCTTTTACTTCGTCCGTTACAAATACCTGATTTTGGTATAATTGAATTTTATCCTTATCGATATTTAAATTGTTGCTCAGTTTCGGGAAGAACAGAACTCCTGTAAGGTTGAAAGGATAATCAACATTCAGGTGGATGTTGAATAACGGTTCTTCAAACTGCATAGGATATAGTTCGTGGTAGAACTTCATATAATCCTCGTTGGTCAGTTCGCTTGGAGCAATTGTCCACGCTGGTACCGGATTGTTGATAATATTGTCTACCTCTTCTGTTTCAGCTACGGCATCTTCAGGAGCATCTTCCGGTAATGGAAGTGTATGTGTTTTTGTTCCGAATTTAATTGGAACGGGCATGAATTTGTTATACTTTAATAGCAGTTCACGGATCTTTCCTTCTTCTAAAAATTCTACAGAATCTTCTGCAATATGAAGGATGATCTCTGTACCTCTGTCTGTTTTGTCTGTAGTTTCTTCAAGAGTGAATTCCGGGCTTCCATCGCAGATCCAACGTACTGCAGGTTCATCTTTATAAGATTTTGTAAGGATTTCCACCTTCTCAGCCACCATGAAAGCAGAGTAGAATCCAAGACCGAAATGTCCGATAATCCCTGAATCTTTTGCAGAATCTTTATATTTTTCCAAAAACTCTTCAGCTCCTGAGAAAGCAACCTGGTTGATGTATTTTTCAACTTCCTCACTGGTCATCCCAATACCTTGGTCGATAATGCGTAATGTTTTCTGCTCTTTATCAATCTTAACTTCAAGTTTTGGATTTCCATATTCCACTTTTGCTTCACCGATGCTTGTTAAATGTTTTAATTTTAAAGTAGCATCAGTCGCATTAGAGATTAATTCTCTCAAGAATATTTCGTGGTCACTGTAAAGAAACTTTTTAATAAGTGGGAAAATGTTTTCCACAGATACATTAATATTTCCTTTAGTCATCATATTTTATATTTTAATTATTCCACATACTTCTCAAAAAAAATACCATCATGAGGAATGTGACAGAATGACATTTTTTTAGCCTGAAATGTGCTCATCATGTGAATTTGTCGAAGAAATATCTTATTTTTAATTCTTAAAATATTTTAAATATGAAGTTGAAATGTACAGTTTTTATTCTGCTCATCATGACCTCCTGGATGTATGCGCAGAAAAAGCCTTTAGACCATTCTGTTTATGACAGCTGGCAAAATATAGGCTCGAGAAAAATCTCAAATGATGGAAAATGGGTTGCTTACGCTGTGGATGCTCAGGAAGGAAATTCTAACCTTTCTTTATATTCCGTTAAAAATAAAACCTCAAAGAAGTTTGCAAGAGCCACAAAAGTGGATTTTACAAATGATTCCAGATTTGCTGTTTTTCAAATCCGTCCCCAGTATAAAGATATAAAAGCGGTAAAAGATAAAAAGCTTAAAAAAAATAAATTAACGAAAGACAGTCTTGCCATCGTTGATTTTTTTAATGATAAAACGGAGAAAATTCCTAATGTAAAATCTTTTAAAGTTCCTGAAAAAGCAGGTTCTTATGTTGCTTATCTTCTTGAAAATACAAAAGATAAATCTTCGGATGACGCTTCTGATAAAGAAGATGGAGACGAAAATAAGGATGAAGATAAGAATGTAAAGCCATTGCAGCTGGTTGTACGAAATCTTTTGGATGGAAAAAGTACAACCTACGATAATGTAATACGCTACGAGTTCAGTGAAAATGGGAAGCAGCTTGCTTTTGTGACTAAAAAACCGGAAGAGAAACCTAAAAAGGATAAAAAAGAAGGTAAGGATTCGGAAGATGAAAAATCTGCAGATAAAAAGGACACAGACAAATCCAAGCCAAAGAAATATGCATTTCAAACCGTACAGGTAGTGGATCTGCAGAAAGGAACAGTCCATACAATTTCTGAAATGGAAGGTGATTTTTCACAATTGTCTTTTGACGAAGAAGGAAATCAATTGGCTTATGTGGGAACTTCTTCAGCACAGAATGATTTGGTGAAATCATATCAGTTGTATTACTTTAATTTTAAAGGAAACAAAAAAGAAATTGTTACCAATGAAAATACAAACATGAAAAAAGGGTGGGTGATTTCTGAAAATCGTTCGCTTATTTTCAGTAAAAACGGAAAACAACTGTATTTTGGGGTGAGTCCAAAGCCTATCGCAAAAGATACGGCGATGATTGCAAACGACCACGCTGTGGTAGATATCTGGAATTATAGAGATGACTATCTGCAAACGGTGCAGTTAAAAGAATTGAAAAATGATCTGAAGAAATCTTACGCTGCAGTAATGCAAACGGAAAAACCGGATTTCTTTAGAAATATTGATGGTGAAGACTTAGATACATTAAGGCTGGTAAACGAAGGAAATGCTGAATTTGCGCTGGGTATCACCAGTATCAACAACCGTATTTCTTCACAATGGGAAGGCTCAATCAAGAAGACCTATTTTCTGATTGATAATAAAACAGGGGAAAGAACAGAAGTCATTAAAAATCTGGATGGATCGGTTGCAGTATCTCCGCTTGGGAATTTTGTGGTGATTTTTGACAGAGAAAAAGGGAAGTGGCTGAGCTACAATGTGAAAACAAAACAAACACTTCCGCTGAATTCAGGATTACCTGTTTCTTTCGTTGACGAAGAATTTGATATGCCGGATTTTCCAAGTTCTTATGGTATTGCATCCTGGACAGATAAAGATGAATCTGTGATTATCAAAGACCGTTACGACCTTTGGGAGTTCTTTCTGAATGGTTCCAAAAAACCGAGAAATATAACCAATGGTTTTGGACGTAAACATAAAATAACATTTGAAACATACGTCTTAGATAAAGATATTAAAAGTTTGAACAGAAAATCGTCAATCTATTTATCTGCATTTGATAATACATCCAAGGCGAACGGAATTTTCAAAACCTCTATTCAGTCGAATTCTGATCCTGTAAAAATTCAGATGGAAAACGTATGGGGATACAGAAGTCTTCAGAAAGCAAAAAATGCTGAAGAATATATTTTAGTAAAAGAATCTTACACGGATTCTCCAAATATTTTTGCGACATCAGATTTTTCAGAACAGCAAAAACTGAGCAATACAAATCCGCAGCAAAACCTGTATAACTGGGGAACAGATGAATTGGTAAACTGGACGACTCCAAAAGGAAATACCTCTACCGGAATTTTATACAAACCGGAAGATTTCAATCCGAATAAAAAGTATCCTATGATTGTTTATTTCTATGAAAAGCTTTCGGATAACTTAAACCGTTATGTGGCACCTGCTCCGACACCTTCAAGATTAAATATTTCTTATTTTGTGAGCAACGGTTATCTGGTTTTTACCCCTGATATTTCTTATACAGACGGATTTCCAGGAGAATCTGCAATGGAATATATTAATTCCGGAGTTGAAAAGTTGAAGCAAAATTCCTGGGTAGATGCTGCTAAAATCGGAATTCAGGGACAAAGCTGGGGAGGTTATCAGGTAGCGTATCTTATTGCTCATACCAATATGTATGCAGCAGCATGGAGTGGTGCTCCTGTTGTTAATATGACTTCAGCATATGGAGGAATCCGATGGACTTCAGGGATGAACAGACAGTTTCAGTATGAGAAATCTCAAAGCAGATTAGGAAAGAATTTATGGGAAGCACCGGATCTTTACATTAAAAATTCACCACTTTTTACGATTGATAAAGTAAAAACTCCAGTGGTTATTATGAGTAATGATAAAGATGGAGCAGTACCTTGGTATCAGGGAATTGAAATGTTTACAGCATTACGCCGCCTCGGAAAACCAGTATGGCTTCTGAATTATAATGGTGATGATCATAACCTTATCAAACGTCAGAACAGAAAAGATATCCAAATCCGCGAACAGCAGTTTTTTGATTATTATCTTAAAGGAGCTAAAGCTCCGGTCTGGATGACAAGAGGTATTCCAGCCACCCAAAAAGGAAAAGATTGGGGATTTGAGCTTACAGATGATAAACCTAATTAATAAAAAAACCCGGCGGAGCCAAAGGCTCCGCCGGGTTTTTTTATTTCAAAATAAATTCCAGAAAGACAAAGCAGAAACTGACACAATGGCATTTTTTTATGATGAGTCTGTTGATCGCTTTTATTATATTTACCGCCAATTATAAATAACAGTATGGGAATCTTTGATTTTTTTAAGAAAAAGAATAACAGTCAGGAAAATGTGAGTACTCCGGTTCAGGAAATGGAAATGCCAGAGGAAAAGATCGTAGAGGAAACAGTAGAAGAGGTGGCGGAAACAATTCCGGAAATCACTTTACAGCCAGTAACAGAGCCGAAAGTAAATGAAGAGTATGAAAAAATCAGAGTTTATAATGATTATATCGTCTATTCTATTGCACTTCAGTTAAGAGGTGAATATACTCCTCTTTCAGCTTTTGAAAAAGAAAATGGTGAGGTAGAAGGATTTGCTTATATGGTAACAGAAGATGCCTATGCGCTTTCTCCACAACAGGCGATCACACAGATGGAAGAAAAATTTGAAAATGAGCTTCAGGAAGGAAAGATTAAATCTTATATGATCCTGTACCATTCTCAGTTTGATAATAATGGGAATCATACTCCGGCAATCCAGGAAGGAGAGTTCAAAGGAATTTCACTTGCTTATCATTTTGCAGGAGCGGATAAAGCGAAAACAGGACTTCCATATATTTTTGAAAACCAAAATGTCACTTATAAAGGTTTCGCAGAGTTTTCTCACGAAGAAAATAATGAGATCATGAATCATCAGTTGGTTGAAGGCAGAAATTATTTCCAGCATACAGAAGGTGTTGCAGCTCCTGAAATGACTAATGAAGCAGGAATTATTATCAGAAAATCAAATGTTCATAATCTTATGAATACATGGAGCGGAATTTTTGGTCATCAGAATTTTCAGACTAAAGATTACGGTCAGTATCTGAATGCTATTCTAATGCACTCTGAGTCTTCTGATCAGTCAGATGATATTAAAAGTAAAACGGAATTTGAAGGGGTAAGATTTAAAACTATTTTAACGGAGGAGCTAAGTATTATCGTTCCGGAAGTGAAAACTGATTATACTTTGGATTTTGAAACGAGATCAATCAGAGAATGGGAAAATGCTTTGAATTTACAGGCGATTGTAGCAGGGCCTGCAAGAGATACTTTCGGAGTATGGTTTTTTGCTACGGATTATGCTGAAAATAGAAACAGATACATGACACAGCTTCATCTGAAGGTAAATGTTAGTGGAATTGTTCTTATCCTTGATGTTCATACCAATACTGATTTACCAGATGGAACCAAAATGAGTGAAGATTTCACAACCTATGTACCAAGCCAGGATCTTCCTAACTATGCATGTTTTGACTTTATTGCTCAGCTGGTAGACTTTAAGGAAACAGAATTGCTTGATGATGGAAGTGTTAAAGGATATATTCTTAAACTGAAGCTGATCACGAATGAAGAAAATGAAGATTTCTTTACCATTGATGCTTTTGTGAATAAAGAAAACATGAGACTGGAAACACTTACAAAAGGAATGAAAGTGACCGGAGCACTTCAGTTGCAAGGTAAAATTGCTGAATAATTTTAAAAATATAAAAACTTAAAGAGGTTGTTCTAAGGAATGACCTCTTTTTTATTGTAAAAACTGAGAGATTATTTTAACGCAAAGGAATAAGAGATTCGAAAGTTTATTTCAGGAAGCAAAGAATTTCGACTTTGTCGCTGATTAAGCTTTGTGATTATACATTAGCTTAGTAAGAATCAATGAAATTGATTCTATCCTTTGCTCTCTTAAAAATATTACAGTATACAAATGAAAGCTTTGCGTTAAAAAAACAGAATCATTTAAAAACAAAAAGGCAATCCTAAGACTGCCTTTTCTATTATTTTCTGAAATTATTTATTTTTCATTTCTTCTTTGATCTTGTTTTCCAATTCCTCGGAAAGATCAGGATTGTCTTTTAAAACATCTTTTACAGCATCACGTCCCTGACCAAGTTTAGTCTCTTCGTAGCTGAACCAAGAACCGCTTTTCTTTACAATTCCCATATCAACTGCAGTATCAAGAATTTCACCTACTTTAGAAACTCCTTCACCATACATGATATCAAATTCTGCCTGCTTGAAAGGAGGTGCTACTTTATTTTTCACAATCTTCACTTTCACACGGCTACCGATAGCTTCATCACCTTGTTTGATCGGTGCACTTGCTTTTCTGATATCAATTCTTACAGAAGCGTAGAACTTAAGAGCATTACCTCCGGTAGTTGTTTCAGGATTTCCAAACATTACACCAATCTTTTCTCTCAACTGGTTGATGAAGATCACTGTACATTTAGTTCTTGAAATCGTAGCCGTAAGTTTTCTTAATGCCTGAGACATCAATCTTGCGTGAAGACCCATTTTAGAATCTCCCATTTCACCTTCGATCTCTGCTTTTGGGGTAAGAGCAGCCACAGAGTCAATTACAACGATATCAATAGCTCCTGAACGGATCAGGTTATCTGCAATTTCTAAAGCTTGTTCTCCATTGTCAGGCTGAGAAATGATCAGGTTTTCAAGATCAATTCCTAATTTCGCAGCATAAGTTCTGTCGAAAGCATGCTCTGCATCAATGAATGCAGCAATACCACCTGCTTTTTGAGCTTCAGCAATAGCATGAAGGGTTAATGTTGTTTTACCTGAAGATTCAGGACCATATATTTCAATGATTCTTCCTTTTGGATATCCGCCTATACCTAGTGCAATATCTAATCCTAAAGAACCGGAAGGAATTACTTCTATTGTATTGTCGATAGATTCATCACCTAAAGTCATTACTGTTCCCTTTCCATATGTTTTATCTAGCTTGTCAAGCACTAATGCGAGTGCTTTTTTCTTATCATCAATGTTACTCATCGCTATTAAAATAATTTCTCAAAAATACATAATTTAAATATCAAAAGCTAATATTATTTATCCGTGAAAGCTGTTTTTAGAGTTAAAAAATGATAAATTTTTACTACTGATCTTATTCATTACGAAGCATATGTGGAATGTGGTATCTAAATTGTTTTTACTAAATAAGAGTAGCTGTTTTTTATTGGAAATCGCAAAGGCGCTATTTATGTATAATACTTTTGTTTTAAGACGCAAAAATTTTATCTCCGATAAAATTGAATGCTGCATATCTTAACCTCTCACAGATTATGCAAATTAAAATGGTGCTAATGAAAATCTTCATAATCTACTTCATCTGCGAAAATTTCATCTAAAATTATATACTTTCCCTTGCTGAAAATCTTCGATTTTCTTGCGCCTTAAAAAGTACCATAATGTCTAAAAATCTTTGCAACTTTGCGATTTCCAACCAAAAAAACCTTTAATGAAAATTTGAATTTTTGGTGATATTCAGATAATCTTCCAATACTTTTATCTGATCTTTATTTCCTCTTTGTATTCTGGCATCACGACTTACTAAACTGTCATATATTTTATTGAAGAGTATTTTCGATTTTGGAAACATCGTTTTATAAGGAACATCCGGGATTTGTAATCTTTTACAAACTTCATTATCCAGCAGAAACCAGGTGCAGCAGATGTGCAGGTATCTTAAATTTTTCCTTTGGAATTCAAATTTTAAAATAGGATTTTCCAGAGATTCATCCAGCAGAGAATGAGCCAGCAGAACAGAATCTTTATCCGAGGGCGGCTGAACAGAGGTCCATAAATAAAAATATTCTGTAGCCTGTTTCTTGTCATCAGGAAGAAGCTGTTCCGGAATTCCCAAAAGATAGCCTACATATTTCCAAAGGTGGAAAATTCCCTGTTCCTCTTCAATAGAAAAACGATTGCCAAGTTTATGAAGACTATGAAGAAAGACAAGACTGAATCCGATATACGTTGCCATCATATCCCACGAATTGATAGGTTCTCCCCAGTTTTCAGTATCCCAGTCTTTATAATGTTTTTTTATGGAAAGTCTGGCGTAGGAATGGATCAAACGGGTTTTTATCGCAAACTCATAGCCTTTTGCGTGAATTTCAAGGGCATTGTAGCGGGTAGCATTCACCCAGAAATCCAACGTTTCCGAAAGACGTTTTACGGCTCCTTTTTTCAATGCTTCTGTGAAAATCAATGGCTTGTTGAGATAGGCGTAGTCGTAACCACCGATCAGACAATAATCTCTCAGAGAGATCAAAGAATCGAGGTTACTTCTCATACACAGTTCAGCACCACTTTTGAGAAGGTTATAATCCAGCCATTCGGGAACTTTTTGAGTTTGGGTGAAAAGCTTTTTTACACTTTCAGGAACTGCCTCTGTTTCCGAAACTCCATTTCTAATATACTGTTCAATTTCCTTGGAAGCCTCATGAAATTTTTTAGTGAAATAAACCTCTTTTACCACTTCATCACCGATCTCATCCACATGATGAAAATAGGGCGCAAATTTTTCAAACTTTTCAAAATTCACCTCTGCTCCGGAAAATTCAATAAGGAGTTTTCCGTTCCCACTTTCCCAAAAGTTTTTGAAGTGAGGAGCATCTTTAAATCGAGGTTGTATCATGTTCATTCCTTTATCTATAAAAGTACAAGTTTTATGCTGAAGTTTTCCGGTGAGATTTATCAGCTATTCAGGAGAAATTTTTAGAAAAAATACCACAAACGGGTAATTTACTTGTATCTGTATAATTTGAAACTTTGTGTAAAATAAAACTAATAACCATGAAAACTCAATTATAAAAACATTTCATTTTTCTACAATGATAAACTTATTCTAAAATTCAGAAGACTTAACCAGAAAAATAAAAATCATGAAAACTAAAATTGTATTGCTGTTTCTACTCGCTTGGGTGGTGATGGCGTTTGGACAAAAAAAAGACAAAAAAGACTCAATTCCAACTCAATTGACAATACCTGAAATTGAGACCTTATTATCTAAAGACGAATTTAAAAAAATTGTTAATAAAGAATTTAATTCTGTTATGAATAGTAGTGGTAAAACCACAATTGGAAATTATGCTGCGGCAGATATCAACGATGGGCGTTTGGCTTTTAATGCAACAAAGAATTTTAGAAATGGTGATATGCTTTCAGTAAATGCAAGTGGAAGTGTTACTGATGGTTTTTTTGCAATTTTTAATCAATCAAAAATAAATAGTAATGTCGGTGTCAATTTCAAATATAATGTGAGATTAAAATCATCTTCTATTTTATTTCATGAAAGGGAAATCAAAAATTTATCTAAGAAAAAATCTATTGCTGCATCACAAGCTAATGTCATAAAATCATTATACATAAAAGATTCAATATTACTATTTTCAAAATTGAAGCTATTAAGGTCAGAAATCTCTGACATTCAGGAAAGACTGAAAACAACCAATTTAGACCCTACTGTAAAAGCAAAGTATGAGTATGAAATAGCTTTGAAAAATATGCAGACCGATTCTCTTTTATTAAAGAAAGAGTCACTTCCGTCTTTAAAAGAAATAGAAACCTTAAGTGTATCTAAGAAAAAAAACGGTGTAAATACTGCCATTGATAACTTTAATTATACTGGCATCTTCTTTCATTGGATAAGTTTAGGAGCAGGATTTCAGAATAATAATTTCAACTATTTTAATCCATCTTTATCTTACGCAAATCAAATAACTAAAAAAAATTACGTGGGTTGGAAAGGTTCAATTGAATACAATTATTATGAGTGGAATCAGTACAGCAAACCAACTCATTATTTGTTGATAGGCTTTTCAGGAGGGATTGATGATAATTTTTCTGATTTATCTAAAACTGAAATTAATGAATCTTACAATTATGGAGAAACTTCATCAGGACAAAGAACCTCAACCAAAAAATTTAATGCTTATCAAGGAACATATAAAACAAATCTATCATATAGCAAATTGTATATTGATTATTACAGATTTTTTTTAGAAAATACAATGGCAGTACACATTTATCCACAAAGTACATTTAAAGAAGAAAGTAAACCTCAATATAATGCAGGAATAGGGTTACTATACTCATTTAAGGATTTGAAAAAAGATAAATCTAAACTACATGTGGAACTTTATTTCAATCTTATTGATCTAACCAATTCCAACGATTCAGAGTTAGCTTTTTTAAAGCGAAACGAAATTGGACTAAGATTATCAATTCCAGTAGCATTTCTTAATTTTTAAAATATTTTATTATGGCAAAAACTACAAAAAACAAACGGAAAGACACAATCCTTTATCGTGCGGACTGTCTTAATTGTCGCAAGTATGTGGGAAAAAAAACGACACGCTTACAAGCGGAGGAAGATAGGGAAAATCACAAAAGTGAACCTAACAATGAAAATCATGACGTAGAAATCGAAGTTATACAACATTCCTATTTGAAATAACTAATTTCGATAGCATTGTATGATTTGAAATATTAAAAAATCAGTTTTTACGAACTGATTTTTTCTTTCTACATTTGTAAGAGTGTTGACGTAAAAAATTATAAGGATAAAATAAAAAGGAAATTTTACATTTAAAATACTTAAAATAAAAATACCAAACAAAAAAACCTTCCCCATGGGAAGGTTTTATATTACTCATTGCTTATCGCTTATTACTCATTATAAAGAAGCAGCGTGTACAAGCATATCCACTAACTTGTTAGAGTAACCCATTTCGTTGTCATACCAAGAAACAAGTTTCACGAAGTTTGGAGAAAGCATGATACCCGCATCTTTGTCGAAGATAGAAGTTCTTTTATCTCCTACGAAGTCCTGAGATACTACAGCATCTTCAGTATATCCTAGGATACCTTTCAATTCACCTTCAGAAGCAGCTTTAATTACTGAACAGATGTCTTCATAAGAAGCAGCTTTTTCAATTCTCACTGTTAAATCTACTACAGAAACGTCAACAGTTGGTACTCTGAAAGACATACCTGTTAGTTTTCCGTTTAGTGAAGGGATTACTTTTCCTACTGCTTTAGCAGCACCTGTAGAAGAAGGGATGATGTTGTTTAGAGCAGCTCTACCACCTCTCCAGTCTTTTACTGAAGGACCGTCAACAGTTTTCTGAGTCGCTGTTGTAGCGTGTACAGTTGTCATTAAACCTTCTACGATTCCGAAGTTATCGTGGATCACTTTAGCTAAAGGAGCTAAACAGTTTGTAGTACAAGACGCGTTTGATAAAATTTTGATATCATCAGTAAGTTCCTTGTGGTTTACCCCCATTACGAACATTGGAGTATCATCTTTAGAAGGAGCAGAAAGGATTACTTTCTTAGCACCAGCGTTGATGTGAGCCTGAGCAGTATCTTTAGATAAGAAAAGACCTGTAGATTCTACGATATAGTCAGCACCAATTTCATTCCACTTTAGGTTGTTAGGATCTCTTTCAGCAGTTACTCTGATTCTTTTCCCGTTTACTACAAGATCATTTCCTTCTACAGAAACTTCACCTGGGAAAATACCGTGTACAGAGTCATATTTTAACATGTAAGCCATGTATTCTGCATTAATAAGGTCATTGATTCCTACAACTTCAATGTTGTCTCTTTCAGTCATTGCTCTGAAAACAAGACGTCCAATTCTACCAAAACCGTTGATACCTACTTTAATTGTTGACATAATAGTTTGTTTTTATTAGATTATAAAAATAATTAGATTGCTAAGATTTTTGAAATCAGTAAAAGATCTTCATTGATTTCGTTATGTTTTTTAATGGCTTCTTCAATAGGCGTATACGTCAGATCGTTGGAACGCATTCCGGCCATTACATTCGTTTGTCCTTCCATTAATCCTGTTACAGCACCGTAGCCTAATCTGCTTGCCAAAACTCTGTCTGCACAGCTTGGAGAACCTCCTCTCTGCATATGTCCCAAAATCGCTACACGAATGTCATAATCAGGGAAGGTAAGTTTTGTTTTTTCAGCAAGTTCATATACATTGGCTAGTTTTTCACCTTCTGCTACAACCACAATGCTTGATGCTTTTCCGGTTTTTTCTGCATCTCTGAATTTTGCGAAAAGCTCATCAATACTGTCTTTTTTCTCAGGAATTAAAATATCCAGAGCTCCGGTTGCCAATCCACTGTTTAAAGCAATAAAACCTGCATCACGACCCATCACTTCCACAAAGAAAACTCTGTTGTGAGACGTTGCGGTGTCACGGATTTTATCAATGGCATCCATTGCAGTATTCAAAGCAGTATCGTATCCGATGGTGTTATCTGTTCCGAAAATATCGTTGTCGATTGTTCCCGGGATACCGATTACTCTGATTCCAAATTCTTCGTTAAAGATTTTTGCACCGGTGAAAGTTCCGTCTCCACCAATACAAACCAATCCATCTATTCCAAGCTTTATGCAATTGTCATAAGCTTTCTGACGGCCTTCTTTCGTTCTGAACTCAGTGGATCTGGCAGATTTTAGAATCGTTCCACCCTGGTTGATTATATTTTTTACGGAACGGGCTCCCATTTTCAGGAAATCATTGTTGATAAGGCCGTTGTAGCCTTCTCTCACTCCGTAGCATTCGATATTATAGTAATTGGCGGTTCTTACTACCGCTCTTAATGCCGCATTCATACCCGGAGAGTCACCCCCTGAAGTAAGAACTGCAATCTTTTTTACAGCACTCTCTTTCATCAAGTAAAAAATTTCGAACACAAATTTACAAAAACAAGTTCAGATTATCGTAGTAACTTTCCAATAGTTTTGAATATAAATTATTAAAAGCTTCTGAAGTTTGTAGGTTTAAAAAAATATCGTGCAGTTTTTGTTTCTTCAGCATGGATGTCAAGATCGTACCAGGGTGTAAAATAGGGATTAAACGGATTAGAAAGCACATGAACCGACTGAGCTGGGGTAAATCCTTCACTTAATAAATACAATCTTTCCCCTTTTTGATTTTTGCAAACTCCGGTAATGAAGACAATATGTCCGGGACTGCCTGGAGTGATCAGAATATCTCCTGTTTTCAGATTAGAATTTCTTGTAACGGGCTTTGTTTCTTTGTTTAATGAAATTGTTCCTGCGTAATTGAAAATAAGATCCAGGTAATTCCTGAAACTCCCATAAGAATCATCAAAAGCTGCTGTTTTTCTAAAGCTGACCGAATTTCCGCTGACAAAAGCTCTCGTTCCGTTTTTATAATCGTTCCAGCTGAGAAGATCACCACTGGTAAAATGAAACTTGATTTCGTTAAATTTTTTTGCCTTATAAAGATACTCAGCTCTCATCCGGATTGCCGCATCAGCACATTGCTGGAGATCTTTATTTCCGGTATCAATATCAAAAACAGCCTCATGAAGATGCTGGGTAGAAATAGGAGTACCATCATATTTTAAAATTGGACTGTCATAAGGTTTCAGCTTAAAATTTTCAATAAAATATCCGAAAGAATCTGGTTTTTCGTCGATCCACTCATATCCTTCCGGTGGAGAAAATCTTTCCCGGATGGTATTTTTATCCTTATGAATCTTTAGAGAATTTTCAGCAATTAAATGTTCGTTATGATCCGGTTCAGCCAGTAAACGGTCTGACAGTTTTTCTTTTGTACAGCCTGTGAGAAAGAGAAATGCTGTAATTCCTGTGATAATTTTTTTCATGCGTTTTTAGTTGATACAAAGATTATTTTTTTTAGATATCTAGCAATAAGGATTCTGAAAATATGAAGATTTGAAACCTGCTTTACCCCTTTTCTTTTTCCGGAATTAAAAGTTTTCCCCAATCATTCAGTTGCCAGAGGATTTCCACCAGCTTTTCACCAAGTTCCGTTAAAGTGTATTCAACCCTTGGGGGAAGTTCATTAAAAGATTGCTTTGTTAAAATACCATCTTCCACCATTTCAGTCAGCTGTTGATTGAGAACTCTTCGGTCCACTTTTGCAATACCACGCAAAAATTCACTGGGACGTTTTTTCCCTTCATTGATCTGCCACACAATAGGAATTTTCCATTTTCCACTAATTGTATTGACCGCTACTTCCAACGGGCAGATTTTATTTTCTTCAGCTCTTTCCTTTGTTTCCATAAAATTGACTTTTTTATCCCTATGGGTGAAAAATATGCGCTATTGTTTTTGTCTGTTTACTTTCAGACTTTTGTAAAGATAATCATTAAAAACAGCATGTCAGAAAAACGAAAAGGTGCCCGCTCCATCAAAGATATTCCCTCCAATATCTTAGAACAACTGAACAAAGGTGAAATTGAAACTGCCAATCTTACGGAATGGCTGGCAGTAGATCAAAGGCTGTTGTTAGAAAATCTTCTTCAGCAGAATCACCGTACAGAATATTTGAAACCTATTTTAGAAAATGTAGATCAGCTGAAAAAACAAACGGTTAATACCATTAATGAAACCATTGGCATTGGTTTGCTTCATTGGGCCGAAAATAATAAAGATGAAGAATTTCTGCTGAAGCTATCAACCCATCCGGCAGATCTGGTACGATGCTGGGCTGCTTATACGATCGGAAGAAACCGTAATTTGACATTCAGAGAGAAATTAAACAAAATCCAGCCGTTTGCTTCTGATACCCATTTTGGAGTGAGGGAAATATGCTGGATGACCGTACGTCCGGATATTTCAAAAAATCTTGTCGAAAGCTTATCTGTTTTATCGGAATGGACTCAGCATGACAATGAAAATGTGAGACGCTTTGCCAGTGAATCTACCAGACCAAGAGGAGTTTGGTGTGAACATATTGATGCTTTAAAACAAAATCCGGGACTAGGACTGGAAATTTTAGAACCTTTACGATCCGATTCCTCCCGCTTTGTGCAGGATAGTGTTGGTAATTGGCTGAATGATGCAAGTAAATCACAACCCGAGTTCGTGGTGGAAATCTGTGACGAATGGCTTCGGGAAAGTCCCACAAAAGAAACGCAGTATATCGTCAAAAAAGCATTGCGAACGATTAAGAAGTAAAAGTTATCCACAAATTTGAAATGTTGATTTCAATTCTTGTTATATAAATAACGGGTTTTCATTTATTTATATAAAATTTCCATATTCTTTGTTCTTTTAGAAATGCCTTAATCTGCTTAGTTTTTAAGGAAAAAACTGTTTTGAAATATTTTCAATGTTAACGTTATGTTAACTGTAAAAAGTTATCCACAATATGAGTTTTTGATTAATGTGGATTCTATCAGTCACTATATTAATAGTTTAAATAAAAATTAAAAAATGAGGACTTGAAATTCACTTTTTTCTTCGCCGAAAAAAAAGTTATCCACAATATGGAATTTCAGACTACCATTTTTCAGTCAGATACTTCCAATATCTTTTCGGAACATGCTGAATATGCAGTTTCATATTCTTTCGTTCCACAATATTTGTTTTGGTAAAATAGCGTTGCCAAAGTACCTGATAACTTTTTTCCTCATCATGAAATTTCTGCTGATAATTATTGAAATCAATCTTTTCATCAGGATAAAAGAAGTCACAGGTGTCCATATCATAAAGAATTCCATAGTTTCTTCTCAGGTCATAGATCATCCATTTCTGGTCCTGATACCGGTCATGAAAATGTTTTCTGATCAATGGAATAACGTTAAAGTCAGGATCTATTTTGGAAAAGAAGACTTCATCTTTCATTTTTTCAAAACGGACAAATGCGGTCATTCTATGCCTTTCCCTGTCTACTGATTTCCCGATTTTAGAGATTTTCAAAATATCAGAATCAGCAAAATTTTCAAGGATATTTACTTCCGGATGCTTCATAGATTGTCTTACCGCAGACAAGATGAGGTTTTCAAGATGGGGCTCTTCTGATAAAAAAACTTTTAAAAGTTTATAAACGCCCTGTTTTCCGATATTCTGTTCCAGTTTGTTCAGAACTCTTTCAGATTTTTCTGTCTGGGTAATAACTTCATGGATCTCAGCAAAAATATTTTTCTGGTGAAATCTTTCTCTACTTGTGATCTCTACATCTTTATAACGGTATTCGAAAACTTCAAATATCGCAGTGAAAAGTCCGTCGAAACTGCCATCGTAGAGTAGGGTTGTCATATATTTAATTTAAAAATTTAATAATGTGAAAATGTATAATTTGAGTTGGACTGTCATTCTGAATGAAATAAAATGAAATGAAGAATCTGGTTAATTGAAGAGATTCTTCCTTCGTCAGAATGACAGTAGTGTTGTATTATAAATTTGTGATCATTCGTGAAAATATTAATGTGGCTTGTGTTTAATATCAGGATCAAAATAAAGTCAGCTGTTGTGAAAACTGATTATGAAATTTGGATGAGCTTCCCCCAATCAGCAGCTTTCTGAAGTTTTTATCCGTTAAATACCTTAGGTAAGCATTCCCTGCATTGAAATCAATGAAATATTTCGCCCGGTTTACAGCAGCACCCAATTTTTTCAAATGATCCATTGTTAAAACCTGGAAACGTCTTGCACTGACAATTTTCTGGGCTGTTTTCACTCCAATCCCCGGAATTCTTAAAATCATCTGATATTCGGCGGTCTGAAGATTGATAGGAAACTGGTCGAGGTTTCTTAGAGCCCAGCTTAACTTGGGATCTACTTCCAGATCAAGGAAGGGCATATTCGGATCCAAAATCTCTTCTGCTTTAAAACCATAAAACCGCATCAGCCAGTCAGACTGATACAATCGGTTTTCACGAAGCATAGGAACTTCTGTCGTTAAAGAAGGCAGTCTCTGATCTTCCAGAACCGGAACATATCCGGAATAATAAACCCTTTTCAGATTAAAATTTTTATAAAAATGATCGGCAACTTTGATGATCTGAAGGTCGTTTTCATTGGTTGCTCCAACGATCATCTGCGTAGACTGTCCCGCTGGAGCAAACTTGGGAACTTTTTTCAGAACTTTCTTTTCATCCTTATATTGAATGATTCCTTTTTGAATATACCGCATCGGGCTGATCATATCCTGTCTGTTTTTTTCAGGTGCCAATAATTTTAATCCGCTTTCTGTAGGGATTTCAAGATTTACTGATAACCGGTCTGCATACAAAGCAGCTTCCTGCATCAGACCGTCACTCGCTCCCGGAATAGATTTAAGATGAATATAGCCGTTAAAGTTCTCTTCCAGCCGAAGTTTTTTGGCAACTCTTACAAGCCGCTCCATCGTTGTATCTGCATTTTTGAAAATTCCTGAACTCAGAAATAACCCTTCAATATAGTTTCTGCGATAAAAATTGATGGTGAGATCTACCACTTCTTCCACTGTAAATGCAGCTCTTTTAATATCATTGGAGCTTCTGGAAACACAGTAAGCACAATCGTAAATACAATGATTGGTCAATAGAATTTTAAGCAAAGAAACACATCTGCCATCCTCTGTATAGGTATGGCAAATCCCACTTGCGGAACTGTCTCCCAAAGCTCCCTTTTTATTCTTTCTCGTTCCTCCGCTTGATGAACAGGAAACGTCATACTTCGCTGCATCAGCAAGGATTTCAAGCTTTTCTTTCAGGCGGTCAAAATTCATACTTTTAAATGATTGATATGTTTTGTATCGGAATTGTATTTAAATATTGTTCAAATTTAGTTCCAAAATTGATAAATGTCAATCTTTTTTCATAGAAGTTATCAACAAAAAAGAGTCTCAAAATCATTATATTTACGGCTCATTAAAGTTTATATCATGAATCATAAACCAATCGAAGGTTTTTCCAAGCTTCCAAAGCAGGGGAAAATCGAATGGCTCGTAAACGAATATCTTGAAGGAAACCAGGAATATCAAAATATATTAAAACAATATTGGAACGATGATGCAGATCTTCAGAAACTTCATGAAGAGTTTTCTGAAAATACCATCTCCAATTTTTATATGCCGTACGGAATTGCTCCGAACTTTTTAATCGATGGAAAATTATTGGCTCTTCCAATGGCTGTTGAAGAAAGTTCTGTAGTTGCAGCAGCTTCCAAAGCCGCTAAATTCTGGATCGACAAAGGTGGTTTTAAGACTACCATTATCAATACAGAAAAGTTGGGACACACCCACTTTATTTTTGATGTTGAACCTCATAAATTATTACATTTCTTTAATTTCAGTTTAAAGAAAAAACTTCTCGAATCAACGGAAGATATTACAGCCAACATGAGAAAACGTGGTGGTGGTATTTTAAATATAAGCCTGGTGGATAAAACAGCAGAAATGCCTAATTACTACCAGTTGAAAGCAAGTTTTGATACGGTAGATTCAATGGGAGCAAACTTTATCAACTCATGTCTTGAGCAGTTTGGGAAAACGTTAAGACAGGAAGTGGCAACCAGTGAAGATTTTACTCAGGAAGAAAAAAATTCTTTACAGATTGTAATGAATATTCTTTCCAACTTTACGCCTGATTGTATCGTGAGAGCTGAGGTTTCATGTAAAATGGAAGATTTAAAAGACGACAGTGGAATTTCTCCTGAAGAATTTGCTTCTAAATTTAAACAGGCAGTTACCATTGCAGAAATTGAACCTTACCGTGCAACTACTCACAATAAAGGAGTAATGAACGGAGTAGATGCTGTTGTGATTGCTACCGGAAATGATTTCAGAGCTACTGAAGCCTGTGCACATGCGTATGCAGCGAGAGACGGACAGTACAGATCTTTAACCCACTGTACAACAGATAACGGAGTTTTCAGATTCTGGATTGATCTTCCTATTTCTGTAGGAGTTGTAGGAGGGCTTACGAATCTTCATCCATTGGTAAAATTCTCTTTAGCACTTCTTGGAAAACCTTCCGCACAGGAATTGATGAGTATTCTGGCAGTTTCAGGTCTTGCACAAAACTTTGGTGCATTACGTTCTCTGGTTACTACAGGAATTCAGAAAGGTCATATGAAAATGCACTTACTGAATATTCTGAACCAGTTGGGAGCTACAGAAGAGGAAAAGCAGCACTTTGTAACGTATTTCAAAGATAAGACGGTGAGCCATCATGAGGTGATCAATGAATTTAACAGAATGAGAGAAAACTAATGTTACAGATCATTTTGCCCATTGTATTCCTTCTTTTTGGATTTTTTCTGAAGAAAACAAACAATGAAGGTTTCAGAAGTTCCAAAAGATTTGCCAATATGTTTATCATACTGGGAATTTCTACATTGGTTGCTAAGTTTATTCTAATGTACCTAAAATCGAAATAGTGAAAAAGAGTATTGTATTTTTCTTACTGATTTCCGGGTTAAGTTTTTCGCAACAGCAAAAAGTGAAAATAAGTAATCTGCAGCCGAAAACTGAAGATACCGTTTTTCCGGTTGTTTCTTATTCTGAAAATCCGAGAGTAGAAAATAAAATCAATACATTTCTGCAGGTAGATCAGCTGGAATATGTTCCCGGATCTGGTGGAAATCCTTTTAAACTGGCTTCTACAGCAACAAATTCCTATTCAAACTATGTTTATTTTTATAGTTGGGACAAGATTGAAACTCCTAAAAATATTCTGAGTATTGCGATAAATGGTGAAGCTTCTGGTGCATATCCGGAAGAGTTTGCAGACTGGAAAAATTTCGATCTGAGAACCGGAAATTATATCAACCCTGAAGATTTATTTCAAGCAGAGAGCTTTAAAACTATCAATGGTTTAATTCAAAAGAGAATTCAAAAAAGAGTTGGTGATTTTTTAAACCAACTGAAATCTGAAAAAAATCCTTCAGAAGAAACTCCGGATCAGATTGCTCTGTATGAAGATTGTTTCACGGAGTATACTTTGAACGGCATCAAAATTTTTTTTGAAAAAGATAAACTGACTTTTGTTGCCGGAAGATGTTCCAACCATGCTATGCGGGCGCTGGATGATCTGGGAAGTCACAAGATAGAATTTTCTTACAAAGAGCTTGACAAATATTGGAGTTCTTATGCTAAAAACCTGATTTCCGGATCTGAAAAGACAGAGATAACAAGTCTTAATAATAAATTGTATAAGGGAAAGATCGATGGAAAGTATTCCATTACTGTTTTGATCAGTCAGGTATATGATGATGGTTCTTTCTCTGCAAAATACTGGTATGATAAAAATAAAAAACTAATTGAGTGGAACGGAAAGATAAAAGGTAATCACATTTCTATTATAGAAAACGATTATTATAGCGAAGAAACCAATCAATGGGTTTTCAAAGCCTTGGTGGAAGCAGATCTGCAAGGCAGGAAAATCATCGGAACCTGGCAGGATGAGAAAACAAAAAAATATTTAACCCTAGAATTAGAAGAGTTATAAAATGAAAACAATTACTTTAGTTTTTGGAGCGGTTTACGGAATGGTTTCTGTAATCTTGGGTGCATTCGGAGCACATGCTTTAAAGAAAATATTAGCTGTGGAAAGACTGGAAAGTTTTGAAACAGGAGTGAGATATCAGATGTATGCAGCTTTTTTCCTGCTGATCATTGGTTATATTTTAAAATTTGAAACTTCTGCTGAAAAATGGACTTCCATTTTAATGATTGCAGGAACCCTTTTATTCTCAGTGAGCATCTATTTCCTGAGCATGCAGGATTATCTTGGAATGAATCTTAAATTCCTAGGTCCTATCACTCCGCTTGGAGGTTTAATGATGATCTTAAGCTGGGGAATGCTGATCTTTTATTTTGCTAAAAATAGAATTTAGGAATGAAGATTAACAGAAGAAGACGGTTAATACGAACATTCAATCTCTTAGATCAACCTATCAGATTCAATCCGTTTGTGTTCAGCCGTACTTTTTTTATGTGGGCTGTTACAGGTCTTGTAGGCGGTATTATTGCCGGAGGATATTGGATCGTTCTGGAACATTTTACAGAATTTCTGGCCGAGTTTCAAGGTTGGCAGGTTATTCCAACCATGGCGATCTGTGGTTTGCTGGCCGGGCTGGTAATCCATTTTATAGGTGATCCCGGAGAAATTCATTTGATCGTTAACAACATCAGATTTAATAAAGGAAAACTGGAACCGAAGAATAATCCTTCGATGATCCTTTCTTCTCTTTTTTGTGTTGCATCAGGTGGAAGTTTGGGTCCTGAAGCTCCTTTGGTACAGGTTACAGGATCTACGGGAACCTGGCTGGGGAAAATTTTCAGACTGAAGGGAGAAGAACTGCGTTCTTTGAGTATTGCCGGGATGGCTTCCGGTTTTACAGCATTATTTGGTGCTCCGCTTGGGGGAAGTCTTTTTTCTTTGGAGATTTTGCATCACAAACATGCTGTAGAGTATTATAAAGCCATTATTCCTGCGTTGGTAGCAAGCTGTTTCAGCTATCTGATGTTTGCTTTGATTATCCATTTGGGAATTGGAGCAACCTGGGATCTGAAAGCATATCATTATACCGGAGTGTATGATTTTCTTTATGCTACATTGTTCGGAACTGTAGGAACTCTTTTCGGATGGATTTTCATTTTTGTCGTTAAATTTTTCAAAAAGATTTTTGAATACAGAAAATTTCCGATTTACATTAAAACATTTGTAGGAGGAATTATTTTAGGAATCATTGCCTATAATTTTCCCATTACAAGATACTTTGGGCACAACGAGATCAATCAGCTGATCGGAGGAAACTTCGGATTGAATTTTTTAATCCTGATTCTGGTCTTTAAAATACTGGCTATTGCCATTACGGTAACTTCCGGATGGAGAGGTGGATTTATCATTCCTTTGTTTTTTGTAGGAACTACATTAGGATTAATTATTCACAATTTGTTTCCAAACGTAGATACTACATTAGCCATTGTAAGCTGTATGGCGGCGATCAATGCCTGCGTAACAAGAACACCGATGAGTACTACAATTATTCTGGGAACCCTAACGGGATTTACTTATTTTGTGCCGATATTATTTGCCAGCCTTACCGGATATTTCCTGGCTCCGAAAATTCCGTTTATCGGATCTCAGTCTGAGAAATTGTCGGAAGAATAGGGGAAATGGAGTGATATGTTAAAAATCAAGTCGATCAGACTTTAAATTTTAAGTCAATAAACTTGAACTTCCGTGTCTTTTTAGTAAATTTGTCAACCTTTAAATATTAAAATAAAATAATAAAAATAATATGAATCTTCACGAGTATCAATCAAAAGAGATTTTATCAAAGTATGGAGTAGCTATCCAACGTGGTTTCGTTGCAAACAACGTAGAAGAAGCTGTAGCAGCTGCTGAAAAATTGACTGCTGAAACCGGAGCACAGGCTTGGGTTGTAAAAGCACAGATTCACGCAGGTGGTCGTGGTAAAGGTGGGGGTGTTAAGTTTTCTCCAAACATGGATAAACTTAAAGAAAACGCTCAGAATATCATCGGAATGCAGTTGGTAACTCCACAAACTTCTGCTGAAGGTAAAAAAGTACACTCTGTTTTGGTTGCAGAAGATGTTTATTATCCAGGAGAATCTGAAACTAAAGAATTTTATGTTTCTATTCTTTTAGATAGAGCTGAAGGAAAAAATACAATCGTATATTCTACTGAAGGTGGTATGGATATTGAGCACGTTGCAGAAGTAACTCCTCATTTGATCCACAACGAATTGATTGACCCGGCAATCGGTCTTCAAGGATTCCAGGCTAGAAAAATTGCTTTCAACCTAGGTCTTGAAGGTAATGCATTCAAAGAATTTGTGAAATTTATTTCATCTCTTTACAATGCATATACAGGAATTGATGCTTCTCTTTTCGAAATCAACCCGGTATTAAAAACTTCTGATAACAAGATTATCGCTGTAGATGCTAAAGTAACTTTAGATGACAACTCATTGTTCCGTCACAAAGATTTAGCTGAGCTTAGAGATACTAGAGAAGAAGATCCAATGGATGTAGAAGCTGGTGAAGCTGGTCTTAACTTCGTAAAGCTAGATGGTAACGTTGCTTGTATGGTAAACGGAGCTGGTCTTGCAATGGCAACTATGGATATCATCAAATTATCAGGTGGTAACCCGGCAAACTTCCTTGACGTAGGAGGTACTGCAGATGCTCAGAGAGTACAGACTGCTTTCGGAATCATCTTAAGAGATCCAAACGTAAAAGCAATCTTGATCAACATCTTCGGAGGTATCGTAAGATGTGACAGAGTTGCTCAGGGTGTTGTAGATGCTTACAAAGCTATGGGTAGCCTTCCGGTTCCATTGATCGTAAGATTACAGGGAACTAACGCTGTAGAAGCTAAAAAATTAATTGACGAGTCTGGTCTTCCGGTACACTCTGCAATTACTTTAGAAGAAGCTGCAAACAAAGTAAAAGAAGTTTTAGCTTAATCTAAAATTTTTGAATAAATAAAAAACCGTTCCTTTCTGGAGCGGTTTTTTTGTTATTATTTTTGAGTGGTAATCGTTGAATTAACAGTATTTATTTCCTGAATTCTTCCAGCCGGTAAAGATCCAGAACATTGGGTGCAATTTTTAAATCCGGCCTGAAAATCAATATTCCTTTCACAAAATTTTTGAGTAACAAATTTCCATTGGTAATAACGGTGTCAATATTTAAATTGACAGTCTTCCGGGTAGCTTTTTTTAATTCAGGCTCAAAGAAATATATACATAAACCAGGAGCAGATTCATCATACTCTGTTAATAATACATCATATTGATCAGTTTCCGGATTAGAGTGAAGTTCAGCATAGGCTAAGGAATGTACAATGTTCCGGTTGCAGTAATGATGAATTCCTTTTTCATCAACAATAATATGAGTGGTGATATTTTTTTTGTTTTTCTGAAAGAGCGTCCAGACACAAAAACATAGGATTGCTATAAAAAGGGCAATGAGGACAATTTTTATTTCTTCTGAGATTTCTTTTGCATTAAATGCCAATATAGCCATTATGATAATGGATAAAGGAGTCATAATTAAAAACGCTATGCCAACCACTTTTATCAATAAAGAAAGCCTTTTTGAAGTTTTTGATTCAATAGGGTGGAATGAATTGGATTGTGATGGCATTGTTTTATAGATTAAGATCTTTACATAAAAGTAAGAAATTATACGGTAATAAACTGAATATAAAACGGTTATAATGCATAATCTAATTCGATCAGTAAGCCAGAATATAAAAGCATTTATTTATCATGATTTTCTGGAGGAAGGGATTCCCCATTGGTAATGCTGATACTGGTTGGTGTTACCAACTGAACTTTGTCCAAATCAAAACGTTCTTTAATTCCTAAATAGGCCTTACTTCTTATTTGAGCAAGGTTAGCTCCTACTTTTATCCAGAATTTCACCTGAAGATTAAATGCCCCTTGTTTAAGGTCTGTAAAGATCACCTCTATAGTATCTAACTTATCCACATTCTCAAGGTTTTTAATCACATCCAGAATTCCTTTCTGTGCTTTGCTGATATCTTCATCAGCGGGAATTTCAAAATTTAAAATAATCCTGCGTTGTGGGGAAGCGGTAATATTATAAAACGGAGCATTGAAGACAACCTGATTGGGAATGTAGGCTTTCTTACCGTCATCAGTAAGCAGTTTTGTGGTTAAAAACCCAATTTCCTGTACCGTTCCGGAGTGCGCTCCAATCGTGATATAATCTCCTACTTTATAGGCCTTATCAATGCCAATCAGCATTCCGGAGAAAATACTTGACACAAGATCCTTCAGCGCTACCCCTGCAATAACCCCTGCCACTCCTAAACTTCCGATAAATTTCCAAAGAAAACCACTGAAACCCATTATTTCCAGAGAAATAAATGTTCCCATCAGCATAATCAGGAATCTGAATACACTGATTAAGGCTACTAAAGAACTCTCTTTTTTGCTTTTCGGGAAAAATTGGTGGAATAATTTTACGGCTCCTTTGCTTAAATATTTACTGCTAATAAGAAAAAAAGTAAATACTAAAATTCCGACAATCAGCTTTGGAGTAAGTTCCGCAAATGTTACATACCAATTTTCCAATACTTTATAAACAAGATCTACATACCTGAGCCCGGTTTTCTCCATGAATAAAAATTTTAATTAAAGATATAAATTTTCAACAAAAAATTTGCCAGTTCCAAAAAGTCTACTAAATTTGTAGACTATAAAGAGTGAACATTATGTCAATCAAACTAGGAGATACAGCACCCAACTTTCAGGCAGAATCGTCTGTAGGGGATATCAATTTTTATAATTATCTGAGAGATTCCTGGGGAATTCTGTTTTCGCATCCTGCAGATTATACGCCCGTATGTACTACAGAATTGGGGTATACAGCTAAGCTGCAGTCTGAATTTGATAAAAGAGGCACTAAAGTGATTGCTTTGAGTGTAGATGGAGTAGAGGATCATCAAAACTGGGTGAAAGATATTAATGAGACACAGAATACTCATGTTTTGTTTCCCATTATTGCTGATAAAGACAGAAAAGTTTCAGAGCTGTATGATTTTATTCATCCCAATGCTTCTGCTACGGCTACTGTACGTTCTCTTTTGATTATTGATCCTTCCAAAAAAGTAAGACTGATTATTACCTATCCGGCCTCTACAGGAAGAAATTTTGATGAGATCCTTAGAGTGCTGGATTCTTTACAGCTGGTAGATAATTATAGGGTGGCTACTCCTGTTAACTGGGAAAATGGAGAAGATGTTATTATACCGCCTACCATTTCTACGGAAGAAGCCAGGAAAATTTTTCCAAAAGGGGTAACGGAAATAAAGCCGTATCTAAGATATACCCCACAACCGAATACATGATTTATTTGATTTTTTATAGTTTAGTTTTAATTTGTACGAAAAGCGCCTCGAAATTAAATTCCGGGGCGCTTTCATTTTATAATTATGTATTGTAAATCGATTGATTACTTAACGTCGTTGATGATTTGTTTACCTTTAGAAGTTGGTAAATAAATGCTAAATCCTACATTGAAAGTTAAAGTAGAAGTTAATCCCTCGCTACCAAATCCAGCAACACCATTATATTTTACTAAACCTTCAACACCGATATTTGGTGTAATGAAGTATGAATAACCAGGACCTGCTCCAAAATCTAAACCTGTAGTAGAGTTAGATCCTTCAGTAGAAGTACCTCCAACACCTACATTACCTTCGAAGAACCATCTTCCGTGGTGTAATAAGTTATCTACTCCTTTTTCTCCTGGAGAAACATAATATCTACCTAAAGCTCCAACTTTATATACAAAATTGGTAGGCGATCCATTTGTTACTTTATTAAATCCTAAATCTACATATCCTCCTACTGCTACATTGTCTTGAATAAAATAAGCTGCTTTTGGCTGTAGTGAAATATTATATCCACCGCCTGTATTTAAACCAAAATTACTGGCTACGATGCTACTTCCTACCATCCAATTACCTTTCTGAATCTGAGCGTTTGCAGTTGCTGTTAAGCCTGCTACGGCTAATATCCCTGTTAAAATAAGTTTTTTCATAATTTATTATTTTAATAATTAAATGTTTATTATTCACGAATTATAGAAAAAACAATAAATGTGCCAGACTCTTAATTTTACGTAATTTCTCTAAATAAACGTTAAGATTTCCAGGATGATACATTTTGGTTTTTTAACATATTTACTGCGGATTTCGTAACGATAAATAAAATAAAACAAGCGTTTTGAAATGAAAATGATAAAAATAGATATGAGGTCATTAATGTTCAAAACTGCTGTTTTTTCTTTTATCCAGCTTTCATATTATTTAAATAAATAAAAGAATTACAGAAATAATAAGTCCTGCAATGGTAAACTTAATTCCGCGTTTGAATGCTTTTGTCTTAGGATTAAACATCCAGAAACTGGAGATCACGAAAAAGAAAAGAGAAACCCCAAAAAATACGCTTAAAGGCGATATCGCATCTTTAGACTGTGATTTGTGAAGAGAAACCATTTTGTCCAATACGAAAGGTAATTCCTTTTTTGAGTACTTAGCTTTTCCGGTAGCACTGTCATAAGTTCCCTGTTTAAAATAAAGAACACTTCCTTCCGTTTTTTCCACTTCCAGGCCTTTCATCTTCAGTTCTTTTTTGAGTTCTTTTTCTGAAAGATGAACTGCGATGTTTTTTTCATATTTCTTTTCGCTTTTCAGAAAATCAGTGTCTCTGTACACCAGAAGAATTCCACTTAATGAATATACAGCCATAATTCCGGCAAGAAAATATCCCAGATAACGGTGGGTAATTCTCATGAAGCTTCTTGTGTCTTTAATCTTATCCATATCTTATTGTTTTGTTTTTGTTTTAAAATTTCAAAAGTGGAAACTGCAAAAATGCAATCTCCACTTTTAATGAAAGAATTATTATATAAAGAATTCTAGAGTCTGTATGTTAATGTGAAATAGTAGTTTCTAGGGGTGATAGGATTCACCGAATAGTTCTCGTGAACATTGTAGTTTACAACATCAAACAGGTTGCCCACTTTTCCTTGAATAGAGAATTTATTCCACTCGTAGCCTACAGATAAAGAAACCGTTGTGTAATCTTTTAGATCAAACATTCTACTTACGTTGTTTCTGCTTGTATTTGTAGATTTTGAATCATTCCATCCAGCGATTCTGTCTCCGATGTAATAAATTCCGGCACCGATTTTTAACCCTTTTACGTAGTTTGTAAATTTATAGAAAACCGAAGCATTCGCTGTTGTAGCCGGTGTTCTTACCAATCTTTGGTTTTCAACATATCCTTTTTCCGGAGTGTCTGTGTACACAGAATTATTATAAGAAAAACCTCCGATAATAGATAAGTTTTCTGTAGGATTTCCAGTAATGTCTAGTTCCACACCACGGCTTCTCATATTTCCTGCAAATTCTTTAAGATTGGTATCTGTTGAATTTACTGGTGCTCCGTTTGGAGCAGAAGCGAACCAGTAGGTTTGATAGTAATTGTTGTACATGATCTGGTAAGCCGTTAAGTTAACCGCTAAAGCATTATTCCAGAAATTCTTTTTAACTCCAATCTCGTATTGGTCAACTGTTGAAGGTTTTATGCTTTGTCTTGATAAAGTAGTTAACTGATTTTGAACATCAGTAACAGATTGGTTGGTATTTACGGTACCAAACTGATCTGAAGTATATCCCGCATTTGAAGCAAATGAATTCGTGTAAGTTGCAAACACCGAAAGGTTTTCATTTGGAGCATACACCAAACCTACTTTTGGAGAAAATGCATTGTCAGAGGTTGACGAATTTGCTACTTCAATTTTATCATTTAATGTAAAACGAGTGGTCAGTGTAGGCATGTTTTCGATATAAGACCATCTTAGACCTGCAATCACCTTCAGTTGCTTTGTTAAGCTGATAAAATCTTGTGCATAGATTCCGATTCTTCTTGTATTGATTCTATTTCTTGTACTAAGAGTAGAATTGGGCATATCAATACTTCCCCATGTTGAAGGATCATCTAAATAGAGAAGATTTTTGGGAGCTGTAATATTATAAGCATAAGCATCTGCCTGGCTATAATCAGCATCTGAACCAATTAAAACTTTATGGTTGATGCTTCCTGTATTGAATTCACCATTGATATTTACTTGTGCAGAAGTATAATTTTGTTCGTTGTAAGTTCTACCAAAAGGTCTTTTCCAGGATAATCTGTTAGGATCTACAGTTGCATCTTTAGTTTCATATATCCATTGTACTCTTTCAGAAGAAAAATAATCTTTAGTGTAGTTTTGGTAAGAAGCAGTAGCGTTCAAAGACCATCTTTCGTTAAACTGATGATTAAAGGTTACATTCGTAGAAGCTTGCTGTACATTTTGATATTGCCAGTCGGTTCCGAAGAAAGTATTTCTGGAAACAGCATCATTCAATCTGTAGCTTTGGTCTTTTTCAGTAATAGATCCAATCCCGAAATCAGGAGTAAAATTATTTTTAAGATAATCTGCCTCAACAATTAATTGAGACTTATCACTTAAATTAAATAAAAATGAAGGGTTAAAGTAGTACTTCTCTGATTCTACCACATCTCTGAAGCTTTCGGCATGCTCATACGCTCCATTTATTCTGAATGCAACGTTTTTAGATAAAGGTCCATAGATATCAACAGTTGGCTTGTAAGAATTCCAGCTTCCTCCATTTAATCCGATGCTTCCACCAAAATTGAATTTAGGTTTTTTGGTAATCATATTGATAACACCACCTGCGGCTGTATTACCAAAAAGCATGGCGTTGGCTCCCTTTAAAACTTCTACTCTTTCAAGACCACTTACTTCAGGGAAAACACCGCTATTTATTCTTGAACCATTTTTAAAAATGTTATCATTTCCTAAAATGAAACCACGTCCACCAAAGCTGTCCTGAGAATTTCCTCTGGATGAAGTGATATACAGACCGTTTACATTCTGAAGAACATCACTTAGCTGTTTTGCCTGCTGCTGCTCAATAATTTCGTGAGTAACAATAGCAATAGGCTGTGGATTTTCCATTACCGTCAGATTTGACTTTGTCGATAATGCTCTTGCCTGGTTAGGATTTCCCGTTTTATGAAGATTAATATCCTCAATAGTCTGAGTTCTGATGGTATCTGCCTCAGCATTTTTCATCTGAGAACTCACTGAAACAGCGATGAATAGAAGACCTAAAGAAAGTAATTGTCTTTTCATTTTATTTTTATGTAGAACAGTTTTAAATAAGGCGCAAATGTAAGTATTTGTTTAGAATAGATAAAAATAATTTTATGATTTAAATCATATTTTTGAGTTCGTGAGATGGATTGTTTCTATAGCGCCTTTAGGCTAAGGGATAGAGAAATTTTTATGAATATATTTGTTGAAAATTATAATATGCAATTGGTAAAAGCAGGGCTTTGTGCCTTTGGAATGAGCGGAAAAGTATTCCATGCTCCCTTTTTAAAGGAACATCCGGGATTTTTTATGTCTGCTGTAGTAGAAAGAAGTAAGGAAAATTCAAAAGAAAAGTATCCGGAAGCAACCATTTACCGTTCTGTGGAGGAAATGCTTCAGCAGGCAGATGTAGAGCTGGTGATTATCAATACTCCTGTTCAGACCCATTATGAATATGCAAAAAAAGCGTTGGAGGCCGGGAAAAATATTATTGTGGAAAAACCTTTTACAGTAAATGTTTCTGAGGCTGAAGAACTGGTTCAATTGGCTGAGGAAAAAGGATTGTTCCTAAGTGTATATCAAAACCGAAGATTCGACCGTGATTTTTTACAGGTTCAAAAGGTTTTAGCTGATGGAAAATTAGGAAATATAAAAGAAACAGAGATCCGTTTTGACAGATTCCGTACGACTCCAAGCGGAAAACAGCATAAAGAAAGCCCTGAACAGCTAGGCTCAGGATCACTTCACGATTTGGGAGCACATCTGGTAGATCAGGCTGTACTGTATTTTGGGTATCCTGAAAAGCTTTTTGCAGATGTGTTTTCGATGAAAGGAAGCGAATTTGCGAATGATTATTTTGAAATTCTGTTATTCTACAAAAATGATCTGAGAGTGAGATTGAAAACATCGGTTTTCAGTAAAGAAGGGCATTATGCTTATACCATTCATGGGGATCGAGGAACTTTCCTGCAGGAAAGAACAGATAATCAGGAAAACGAATTGGTAGCAGGCGCTATTCCTGTGTATGGAAAAGAATGGACGCAGCCTTTGAAAGAATCTGATGGAATATTGAATTTCCTGAATGAAAACTCCGAAACAGAAAGGATTCTAACTTCAACTGAAGCCGGAAACTACATGGATTATTACCAGCAGATCTATGAACATATTGTTTTTGGATACACCTTACCATCTCCGGGAAGAGAAGTTATTCAGAATATGAAAATCATTGATGCTTCCCTGAAAAGTGCAAAAGAAGGAGGAATAATTGAATTATAAATGATGAGTTATGAGTTATGAATGAATTCAAAGAATTAGAGAGTTTTAGGGTTGGAGTGTAAATGAGTTGGAAACCTCTAATCACGACTGCTATCAACCTTAAACCTTAAACCTTAAACCTTAAACCTTGAATTCATTCATAATTCATCATTATTAAAGGAGTTCCTGAAGCTCCAGCCATCTCATTTCATGGTTCTCCAGTTTTTCTGAAACAGTTTCCAGTTCTGAAGAAAGTTTGGCTATTTTTTCATAATCAGCTTCGTTGTTGAGATTGTCCAGAATTTTGGTGCGCTGTTCTTCCAGTGCAGGCATTTCTTTTTCAATCGTTTCCAGTTCTCTTTGTTCTTTAAAAGTTAGTTTTCTTTTAGAATTAGAAGGCTGAGTACTCTCTGCTGAAGAAACTGCTTCTTTTACAGGCTCAGGTTTTACAGCTGTATTTTTTTCTAATGCTTCCTCGCGGCTTCTTGCTTCTCTGTATTCTGAGAAGTTTCCAACAAAATCTCTGATTTTTCCTTCTCCCTCAAAAGCCAGAACGTGATCTACAATTCTGTCCATAAAATATCTGTCGTGGGAAACGATAATTAAAGATCCCTGGAATTGCTGAAGGAAATTTTCTAAAACCGTCAATGTAGGAAGATCCAGATCATTCGTAGGCTCATCAAAAATCAAAAAGTTAGGATTCTGATACAAAATATACATCAGGTGAAGTCTTCTTTTTTCCCCTCCCGAAAGTTTAGAAATGGGAGAATATTGAGTCTGATCATCAAATAAGAACAATCTTAAAAACTGTGAAGCAGATAAACTTTTTCCGTTGGCTAGCGGATAAAATTCTGCAATTTCCTTGATGAAATCAATGACACGCTCATCCTCTTTATAAGTAAGACCTTTTTGTGAGAAATAACCGAAAGAAATAGTTTCTCCTGTTTCAATTTCTCCTTTATCAGCCTTTTCAAGACCTTGAATAATATTAAGCAGGGTAGATTTTCCCGCACCATTCTTTCCAATAATTCCCACCTTTTCTCCACGCTGAAACTGGTAGCTGAAATCTTTTAAAAGAACTTTAGGTCCAAAGCTTTTATCAATATTTTTGAGTTCAAGAATTTTATTTCCCAGACGCTTCATTTCAAAATCCAGCTCAAGCCCGTCTTTTCTGGTGTCGGTTTTGGCTACCTTTTCAGTCTCGTAGAAAGCATCGATTCTGCTTTTTGACTTTGTAGTTCTGGCTTTTGGCTGTCTTCGCATCCATTCCAGTTCCTTTCTGTAAAGGTTGTTTGCCTTATCAATCGTAGCATTAAGATTCTCCTCACGGATCATTTTATTCTCAAGATAAGTAGCATATGAACCGTTGTGAAAATAAAGATTCTGATCTTCCATTTCCCAGATTATATCACAAACACTGTCAAGGAAGTATCGGTCGTGAGTAACAAGCAATAACGTGATTTTTGCCTTATTCAGATAGTTTTCAAGCCATTCCACCATGTTTACATCAAGGTGGTTGGTAGGTTCGTCCATGATAAGAAGCGTGTGTCTGTGCTCAGCTCTTGTCTCTGTTAAAAGTTTAGCCAGAGCTACACGTTTGATCTGTCCTCCGGAAAGAGTTCCCATTTTAGCATCCAGATCAGTAATTTTAAGCTGGGAAAGAATCTGTTTCATTTCATTTTCCAGATCCCATGCTTTATGAACTTCCATATCGGCTAATGCTTTCTCAATAAAATCATGATCTGTGGAATGAAGTGACTGATGATAGTTTTTAAGCGCAAGGATAGGTTCTGAATCAAGAGCCATCATAAATTCTTCAATGCTGAGCTTAGGATCAAAGTTGATTTCCTGGTCAAATAATACTACCTGGATATCTTTGTTGATAATCACAGTTCCGCTGTCTGCAATTTCCTTACCCATTAATATTTTCAGAAGGGTAGATTTTCCACTTCCGTTTTTGGCAACAATAGCTATTTTATCTCCTTCATTAATATGAAAAGAAATGTCTTTAAACAAAACTTTGATGCCGTAAGATTTGGTGAGATTTTCTGCAGAAACGTAATTCATTGGGAATTAATGGTTTGATTTTAATTTTGAATTGAACCGCAAAAATACGAAAATGTAATCTAAAATTTTCCGGAACCTCTTTTATAAGACTCAATATTTATAATTTTTTAATAGACTGTGCCCCTTATCTGAAAAAACTAATTAGTAAATTTGATCAACACAATAAAATTTAAATTGTAAATAGTAATACATAATACAAAATCTGATTGAAGTAATGAAAAAAGTTATTGTCGACATGGATGGGGTAATGGCGGATGTATATCATCAGCTGGTACAATTTGAAAAAAGAGATACAGGAAAAGAAATTGAAATCAGTGATTTGGCTGGTAAGCCTGAAATAGAGTCTTTTCCAAACGGGAAAAAACATGTAAATGAAGTAGGTTTTTTCAGAACCTTACCTGTGATGAAAGGAAGCCGTGAGGCAATGGAATATCTGAATAATAAATATGATCTGTATATTGTATCTGCAGGAATGGAATTTCCGAACAGCTTAAGAGAAAAATATGATTGGCTGGCAGAACATTTTCCGTTCATTACTTGGGAACAGATTGTTCTTTGTGGAAGTAAAAAAGTGGTTGCCGGAGATATTATGATAGATGATTATCCTAAAAATTTAGATCATTTTTCAGGGCAGAGATTGATATTTACCCAGCCTCATAATGAACTGATAGAAAATGATACTTACAAAAGAGTTCATTCCTGGGAAGAGGTTATGGAAATCCTTTAAAATTTAAAACTGGAAGAAGGAAGGTGGAGATTGGAAGGGATCACATCATTTCATTAGCTCCCATCTTCCTGCTTCTAGCTTCCTTTCTTATTTTATTTCTAATCCAGTGTCAGTCTTTTCAACGACCACGAATTACCATTATAAATATCAAGATCCACTTTCGCATTGATTCCATGAACAATTCCGTTTTCTGTAAACTGCCAGAAATCCCACTCATCGTCGGGAGAAGGAGACGGAACATCATTGTAATTGGCAAGCCATAAAGGATAGCCTTCAAACTCACCTTTCAGAAAATCTTTATAATAATGATAATAGGTATAGATGATAGGTTTTTCGCCATAGGCTTCTTCTACGATTTTACACCATACTTTCAGGTCTTCAATCAGTTTTTTATTGGTTTTACGCTTTGGGATTTTTTCAATATCAAGAATGGGAGGTAGATCTCCACTCTCCAGTTTTACATTCTTCAAAAAATTATTGGCCTGGATCACCGGATCTTCATCAGCTCTGTAAAAATGGTAGGCACCGCGGATAAGATTATGTTTTTTAGCACTTTCCCAGAACTCATCAAAATGCTTATCTGCACTTCGGTTTCCCATGGTGGCGCGCATGACAACATATTCTAACGGGATTGTTTTATTTCCAATACTCAGACTGTCCCATTTGATATCTTCCCGGTTCTGATAATGAGAAACATCAAAGCCATAGGTTTTATCAAGATTGCTGGCTAGTATTCTCTGAATTCTTGCCGCTTCCTTTTCACTGTTATGAAGTTTTTTATGCTTAAATTTATTAAAGTACAATGCATAATAGTAGCTTACAGACTGTTTTAAATAAAATCCTGTTCCCACCAATGCTACGATTAATATGCCCAATATCACCCATCTTCGGAAAAAATACTTCTTCCGTCTGGATTTATGGACTTGTTTGGCAGTTTTTTTGGTGTACTTTTTTGGTGTCATAAAGTTTTGCAAAACTAACTTTTTTCACTGCTAAATGCTAAAATAAAATCAGTAAATTTGTGTATTATGGAAACACGCGAAAAAATCATCATTATTGGAGGAGGATTTGCGGGGCTGCAGCTTGCAAAAACATTGAATAACAAGAATAAAAAGGTCATTGTTCTCGATCGGATGAACCACCATATGTTTCAGCCGCTTTTTTATCAGGTAGCCTCAGGAAGGATAGAACCTTCCAACATTTCTTTTCCCTTCAGAAAGATTTTTCAGCAGTCCAGAAATACCCAGTTTCGTATGACAGAGGTGAAAGAAATAGATCCTGCCAATCATAAAGTGATTACCGACGAAGCAGAATTTACCTATGATAAACTCATCATTGCAACAGGGTGTAAAACTAATTTTTTCGGAAACAAAGATCTGGAAGGAAAAGCTTTCGGAATGAAAAATACCCAGGAAGCAATCAGCATCAGAAATCATGTTTTGATGACCTTTGAAAAACTGATTATTGAAAAAAGCCGAAGTGATGACGGTAACTGGAACATCGTTATCGTAGGAAGCGGGCCAACAGGAGTAGAGCTGGCAGGAGCTTTTGCAGAAATGAAAAAAGACATCCTTCCAAGAGATTATCCTTATATGAACTTTGATCATCTGAAGATTAATCTCGTAAGTTCTACAGAAAAGCCACTTGCTGTAATGAGCAGTGAAGCTCAGGAGAAATCCGAAAAATATCTTAAAGATCTTGGGGTCACTTTTATGAGCGGAGAAGTAGTGACAGATTATGACGGAGATAAAGTTCATTTGAAAAGTGGGAAAGAAATTCCTTCCAATAATGTCATCTGGGCAGCCGGAGTTACAGGAAATGTGGTAGGAGGTTTTCCGGAAGACAAATTAGTAAGAAACAGATATATTGTAGATCGATATAATAAAATACAGGGTTACGATAATATTTATGCTATCGGGGATATTGCCTATATGGAAACTCCTAAATATCCACAGGGACATCCTCAGGTAGCCAACGTAGCCATTAATCAGGCAAAAAATTTAGGTAAAAATCTTTTAAAGAAAAGTCAGGAAGAGTGGAAAGAATATGAATATGATGACAAAGGCTCATTGGCAACGATTGGGAAGCACAGGGCTGTTGTGGATCTGCCATTTATAAAATTCCAGGGATTTCTCGCGTGGTATTTCTGGATGTTTCTCCATTTAATGCTAATTTTGAGCGTTCGAAATAAGCTGGCCATATTCTTCAACTGGATGTGGAGCTATATCAACAAAGATTCTTCTTTAAGATTAATTATTATACCTACTAAGAAAAACGGAACATTACAATGAGAATTGACATAATAAGCGTACTTCCGGAATTGATGGAAAGTCCGTTCAAAACTTCTATTTTGAAAAGAGCGATGGATAAAGGGCTGGTAGAAGTACATTTTCACCAATTGAGAGACTGGGCGATTAATAAGCACAGACAAATTGATGACGAGCCTTACGGAGGCGGTGCAGGAATGGTAATGATGGTGGAGCCACTGGATAAATGTATTTCAGAGCTTAAATCTCAAAGAAATTATGATGAAGTTATCTATCTGACGCCGGATGGTGTTACTTTGAACCAAAAAATTGCCAATTCACTTTCCATCAAAGAAAATCTGATCTTTCTTTGTGGGCATTATAAAGGAATAGACCAGAGAGTAAGAGATCTTCATATTACCAAAGAAATTTCAATTGGAGATTATGTTCTTACAGGCGGAGAGCTGGCAGCCTGTGTGCTTGCAGATTCAATCATCAGATTGCTTCCTGGTGTTTTAAATGATGAGCAGAGCGCTTTAACAGACAGTTTTCAGGATGATCTTCTTTCACCGCCTATCTATACAAGACCCGAAAGTTATAAAGGCCTGGAAGTTCCCAGAATCCTGTTGAGTGGGAATTCCGGAAAAATTGAAGAATGGCGTCATGATGAAGCCGTAAGAATTACAAAGGAAAAACGTCCCGATTTACTGTAAACAAATTGTCAGCATTTATCTAATGCTGACCTGCGTATTTAATTCCATTTATAATAGGTGAATGGAATAATATTTGTTGTAAGTTTAATAGGTGTGAAAAACATTAATACTTCTTATTTTAAATTGAAAATTTATTTCTATTATTCCGGATTTTGTATATTATCTTAATTTTGACTAATATACTAAAACGCTCTAATAATTGAAAAATTAATTTATTATCGCTAATTTCATTGGTATTTTTTACTATATTTGAAATGTTTTCTATGAGGAATTGATTTGTTGTTTTAAGGATAAATCGAGGAAATTTGGAAAAAAAATAATAAATTTACATCTTAAAGTAAAAAGAACATAATAAATTAAAAGTATAGAAATTAGTGTAGATGGAGCTGTTCTCTTTTTATAATGTTGAAAATTTATTTTTACCCGATCCGAAACCTGTCCACAAATTAGATCCTACCCGGTCAGGATTAAGGAATTGGGATGAAAAGAGATATAGAAATAAGCTTTTCAAAATCTCTCACGTATTTCAGTTGATGAAGGAGGAAAATGATGTATTGCCATTTGTAATAGGATTATCTGAAGTTTCCGGAAGGAAAGTTTTGGAAGATCTTGTAGAAATGGAACCCTTTAATTCGGAATATGGAATTGTACATTATAATTCCATGGACGAAAGAAAAGTGGATGTAGCCATGTTATATGATAAAAATAAAGTAGAGGTAATAGATTCAGAAACCATTACTTTCTTTTTTGAAATAGTAAATAAAAACACAGAAAATTACGACACAACCAGAGACGTACTTTTTTCAAAAATTAAATATAAAGGGGAAATTATTAATGTCTTTATCGCCCATCTTCCCTCTAAACGCGAAAAAGATATCAATAAGCCTAAAAGAGCCTTTATATTGAATGAAGTCCGGGAACGGATTATGAAAATAGTGGATGCAGATAAAGAGCACGTTATATTGTGTGGTGATTTTAACGAAAACCCGGATGATGAAAATTTAGTACAGATTCTCTATGACAATGACCATGAGAAGGTTTTAGTGAACCCTTTTCAGCAATTGTTTTCTACAAGAAATTATTCTACTTTTCATTATAAATCTGGATTGTTGTATGATCAGATCATTATGTCAAGATCTTTACTTGATAATAAGACGCTGGCTTTTCAGGATGCCCATATATTTAATTCTGAAAAAATCCGCAGCAGAACCAGAAATTTTGAAGGACGGCCTTTCCGAACATATGCTGGTACACGGTATTTAGGAGGATATAGCGATCACTTTCCGGTTTTTGTAAAATTTAAAAATTTACATTAAAAAACATAAATAATAAAAAAGTAGAAAATGAAAAATTCGAGCAACACAAGCTACCATTTAGATTCTATTGACAAAGAAATCATCTACATGTTGATGGACAATGCTAAAACATCTTTAGCCCACATTTCAAAAAATGTTGGAATTTCCACAACTGCAGTGCATCAAAGAATCAAAAAACTCGAACATGCAGGAGTTATTGAAAATTCAATATCATTTCTTAACCCTAAGAAAATTGGATATAAAGTGATTTCCTACATCGGGGTATTTCTGGATCAGCCAAGCCATTATCCGGAAGTGGTAAAATCTCTGCATGATATCAATGAGGTAGTGGAGGCCCACTATACCACAGGAAATTATACTATTTTCCTGAAAGTTCTTTGTAAAGACAATGATCATTTAATGCAGATTCTTAGCAAGCTTCAAAAGCTGAAGGGAGTAACAAGAACAGAAACTTTTATATCTTTGGAACAAGGTATTTACAGACAACTGAAAGTATAACGATATGAACATAGCCCAATATTTGGATTCAACTTACCTGAAAACACCAGAACAATCAGGTATTTCCCACGAAGAAACACTTCAAAAAGATAAAGAACTTGCTCAGGAAGCAATAGATAATGGTATTTTTGCCGTGATGATTCGACCGGATTACGTATCTGAGATCAAAAAATATATCCAGGAAAGAAATTCAAATGTTGTAGTAGGAACTGTAATCGGTTTCCACGAAGGAACGTATTCTATTGATGAGAAACTTGCAGAAGCTTCAAAAGCAATAGAAGATGGAGCAGATGAACTGGATTTTGTTATTAATTATACAGCTTATCTACAGGGAAATATTGAACTGGTAAGAGAAGAATTTGTAAAATGTACAAAATTATCTCTTGAGCATCATAAAATTGCAAAATGGATTATTGAAATCGCAGCATTGACTGATGAACAAATTGCAGATCTTACTAAAAATATTTCTACCTGGGCAGAAGAGAATTTTTCTGAAAATGAACTGTCGAAAATTTTTGTTAAGTCATCAACAGGATTTTACCAAACTGCCGAAGGAAAGCCTAATGGAGCAACCTTTGAAGGAATCACCATTATGCTCAACAATGCTGGGAAACTTCCTGTAAAAGCAGCTGGAGGAGTAAGAACTCCTGAAGATGCTGAGAAAATGATTAAAATGGGAGTTAAAAGAATTGGAACCTCTTCGGCGCTGGGATTAATTAAAAACGAAACTTCATCAGAAGGATATTAATATAATTAGATTCTAAATAAAAAAACCATCAGTTTTACTGATGGTTTTATTTTTATAGCTGAGCCTGGTATTCTTCGTAGAACTGCTGAGTCTCTTTGATCAGACTGTTCATTTCTTCCATAGTGAAAACTTCCAGGAATTTTTTTCTAAATTCCTTGAAATGAGGAATCCCTCTGAAATAATTGCTGTAATGCTGTCTCATTTCAACCAATCCCAATCTTTCTCCTTTCCATTCAGCACTCCATTCTGCATGTTGGCGAACAGCCAGTAATCGGTCTGAAATTGTAGGTTCAGGTAAATGTTCTCCAGTTTTAAAGAAATGTTTGATTTCGTTAAATATCCATGGATATCCAATAGCAGCACGCCCGATCATGATGCCGTCACATGCATACTTTTGTTTATATTCTAATGCTTTTTCAGCAGAATCTATATCACCATTTCCGAAAATTGGAATCTCAATATTGGGATTTTGTTTAATTCTTGAAATATGCTCCCAGTCTGCTTCACCCTTATACATCTGAGCACGGGTTCTTGCGTGTATCGTAAGAGCTTTGATTCCGGTTTCCTGCAGACGTTCTGCCACTTCATCAATATTAATGCTGGTACTGTCCCATCCTAAACGGGTTTTTACCGTTACAGGCAGGTGAGTAGAGCTTACCACGGCTTTGGTAAGGCGAACCATCAGATCAATATCTTTCAGTACACCAGCTCCTGCTCCTTTGCAGACAACTTTTTTTACCGGGCAGCCAAAATTAATATCTACAAGATCCGGGTTTACCGTTTCAACAATTCTTGCGGACATAGCCATTGCTTCTTCATCTCCACCAAAAATCTGTATCCCCACTGGTCTTTCATAATCGAAAATATCCAGCTTCTTACGACTCTTGATAGCGTCACGAATTAACCCTTCGGAAGAAATAAATTCCGAATACATTAAATCTGCACCGTGCATTTTACACAAACGTCTGAACGGAGGATCACTTACGTCTTCCATTGGAGCCAGCAAAAGTGGAAATTCCGGCAGTTCTATGTTGCCTATTTTTATCATGGTGCAAATTTACGAAATTCTTAAAAAACAATATTTTTTAAATTAAATATGGTATTGCGTTTTGCTTGTGTTGTTTTATTTAAGAGGTTTTATGATATTTTGTTTAATTTTTATTCAATATATTTAACTGATTATCAGTGTTTATTGAATTTTATTGATAATTATTTTTTATATTTAATATAATAAAAATTAATGTCATGAGAAAAATTCTATTTTGTTTGATGGCAATTTTAGTTTCATCAAATTTTTATTCACAAGTAAATATTTCTGCTACGGCAGGAACAGCTACAGGAACCTATACTACGTTAAAGGGCGCATTTGATGCTATTAACGCAGGAACACATCAGGGGGCAATTACAATCAGTATCACAGCAAACACAACGGAAACGGCAACAGCCAGTCTGAATGCCAGTGGCGGAGCAACAAGTTATACTTCTGTTGCCATAAAACCTGCCACAGGAGTTACGGCAACTATTTCCGGGGATATTGCCAGTGCGCCTTTAGTGAGAATACAGGGGAGTAATATTACCCTGGACGGAAGCAATGCTGCTTCAGGAACGACAAGAGATCTTACCCTTACCAACACTTCTACTACAGCACCACAGGTCCTTACATTCATAGCGGCTTCTGCAGCTGCTGCCAATACTAATATTATGGTTAAAAACCTTAATATTATCAACGGAATGAATAATTCTTCAGCTTTGGTGATGTATGACGGAGCAGCAACACCTACGGGAGGCTTCTTTAACAATGTTACTATTCAGAATAATGCTGTGAAGAAAGCTTATATGGGAATTTATTTATTTGCTGCTACAGCTGCTGGTAATGGAGCTAATACATTGGTTACGGGTAATGATATAAGTGCTTCGGGAGCAGATGCCAACCGTCTTGGAGGGATTTATGTTCAGGGTGCAGATGGAGTAACAGTAAGTAATAACACATTAGGTAACTTTGAAACGACCAATGCTGAAATTAAAAGAGGGATCTGGTTTGCCACAGCAACCGTCAATTCTTCAATTATTTCAAATACCATTACCAATCTTGGGTATACCGGAACGGGTGCGGGAGGAGCTTCCGGAATAACCATCACCTCAGGGAGTACAGGAGCCTCTGCAGTAGCCAATATTATGGTAAGCGGAAATACGATTTCCAATTTTAATTCCAGTGGAACGGGAAGTTTGTTTGCAGGTATTTATGCAGGAGGTACATTGACAACCGGAATGACCATTATTAATAATAAAATAAATGGAGTTAAAAATACTAATGTCTCAGGGTACGGAGCCCAGGGAATTTATCTGTCCACAACAAGTCTTATCTCCAATACATTAGTGGCCAACAATATCGTCAGTGGTGTGGCCGGTTATGGATATGCAACAACAGGAGGAGTAAATGATAATGGAAACGGGATTGTTGTCGCTGCAGGAGGCGGATATAAACTTTATTATAATACCGTTGTCATGAATGTCAGCCAGACTGTTGCCGGAAGACCCTCTGCTTTGAATATTACAAGTGGAGTGACCGGTGCAGGAGGTATTGATATCAGAAATAATCTTTTTGTCAATACCCAGACTCAGGCAGGCGACAGATACGCTATTTATGCGGGAGCCGCCAGTAGTGTTTTTTCTACTATTAATTATAATAATTTCTATTCTTCCGGTACCAACCTGGGGTATATTGGAGGATTGGCAAAAGCTACCCTTGCTGATATCCAGGCGGGATTCGGAGGAAATGTAAACTCATTGAATGTGCTGCCGGTATTCGTATCAGCAACTGATTTCCATTTGTCGGCCACAGGGAATGCAGCTCTTGATAATAAGGGAACTCCGGTAATTGAAGTAACACTGGATGCAGATGGCAATATAAGAAATGCTTTAACACCAGACCTCGGAAGTTTCGAATTTACAGCAGCTGTATTGGCAGTAAATGAAGCTGCGAAAAAGAATACAGTGAATGTTTATCCGAACCCTGTTGTGGATTACCTATATATCAATAATGACAGTAGAATTAAAGATATTGAAGTGTATAATGTTTCAGGCCAGAGAATTCTCAGCGAAACCATTAACGCTGAAAAAGGCTCTGTAGATTTGAGACGTACTGCTGCAGGAGTTTATATTTTAAAAGTGAATACAGAAAAAGGATCACAGTCTTTAAAAATTATTAAAAAATAATATATACCCTAATAATCAGAAAAATCCCCAATAGCAATAATATTGGGGATTTTTTATTGTATAAAGTAACCATCATAATTAGAAGCTTGCTTTTACCTGCATACTTCCGATATGAATGGTCCGGTCACCTGAGTTTCTTCCTTCGTAATTAAGATTCAGCTGGATAAAGGAGTTGATAGCCTGTTGGATGAATACACTCCATACCTGGTTTTTCCCAGGCTTAAGGCCATCCAGCATCTGGTTTCCTACAATACTGAAATTGTTTCCGGTAAAATTGTTGCTGATGAACGAGAAATTTCCACGGATAGACGTTTTTCTACGCTCCCATTGGATGGTTCCAGTAATATCAAAAGCTTTAAGAAGTTCTTCACCATCCAATCTTTGTTTCTGGCGGAAAGCAGAAGATAATTCAGCCTGAATAGCATCTGTGAACTTATACGTTGCTTTAGGCTTGGTTTCAAAATTATTAAGACGATAATCTCTTGTTTTAAATAATTGTGAAGAGTTTTGGATATCATGAACTGAGTTTTCCCAGTCTACTCTGAATTCTTTATTGAACCAGTATCCCACATTCAGGAAATGAGAAGTCTGCTCACGTTCTTCATTACTGAAATTGGCATTGATGAGATTGTCATTGGTAATGAATCTGTAATTTCCGTTCCAGCCTGACTTGTCGGTTGGATTAAACTGTACAGAAGCAAGAATATTCTGATTTTTAAGGATCTGATCACTGTTCTTTTCAAAAGGATTCAGAACAAGCACTTTTTCCTTTTTATAGAAAGAGTTTTGAGAGTTTAATGAAATATTGAAATTCCATCGTTTTAAAAATCCGTTCTCAGAGTTGAAAACAATTGCCGGATTAACAAATAAAGCCAGCTGTAATTTATTTTTATTAGAAGGAATATATCTTACAGAATTAGTGTATACACGGATATATTGTGCAAGGTCAGAATACTCAGCGATTTCAAATTCGTCCAGCTGCTGAACTCCATCTCCGTTATAATCGGTCCATTTATAAACCCCCTGTCCATCTGTTACTTTAATATATTGAAATTCCCTCTGGGCTTCCTGTCCGTTCCCCAGTTCATAGAAAGCCTGAAGGCGCATTCCATTTCTGAAAAGCTGTTGATTGTATAAGATGTTTCCAACAACAAAATCATTATTACGGGTTACTTCACCTTCTGGACCTGCGTAGAAGAATTTTCGGTAGTGGATTAAAGCATTTAGGGAAGTTCTTTCTGTTTTGATAATCTGACTTTCAGCCATAATTCCCAAAATATTGTTCATATTCTGAAGCCTGTTGTCACGTACCGAGTCATTATCTCTCATGTATACTTTTGCCAACAACTTAGTTCTTGTACTGTCACCGATTTTCTTTTGCAAAAAGATTTCCTTCCAGCTGAAACTCGTGACATCCATAAGTTGGGTGTCATTGTATTTCTTCTCGTTATGTTCCATGCTTCCACCAACGGCCCAGCTTCCTTTTTTGCCGGTAAACTCTGTTGAAACTCCACCACGGATGAACTTCGTGTCCTGAAGGGTGGCAGTTGTATTCAGATAAGATAGATTTCCCTTGGTAAAGAACTTTCCTGTAAGCCAGCCAAAGTCCAGGTCATTTTTGATCCCTTTATAAGAATTTTGTTCATTCAGATAATTGACACGGTAATTTAAGGTGGATTTATTATTCCATTTATTCAGGAAACTGAAGATAAACCTGTTTTGGGTTTTCTTATTAAATTCCTGGGTAAGGTTGAAGTCTCTGGAGAATTCCACATCATTGATACGGTCAAGGATATGAAACTGTCTGTCTATATATTGATATTCAAAACTAGGTGTTCCTTTCCAGGCATTTTTCGTGAAACTCTTATTTCCGAAAATACGCCATGCATATCCCATATTCTGATCAGAATCTTTTGATGAAAATAAATTGACATCATAATTGCTCAGGGAAATATCAGCTCCTATTTTTCCTTCATTCAGTAAATATTCTGAGTTCAGAGAGTATACCTGTGACTTCTGAGGAGAAGGAAGTTTTCTTACAGCTCTGTAATCTCCGGCATTCGGACCTACATATTCAAAAACACGTCCGTTATTGGTAGTTTGTGCTATTTTATAATCCCCCAGATTAGCCCCGAAATACGTAAAAGAAACCTGGTACAGCGTTAAACTTGAATCAGTAGAATATTCATAGAAAGTTCCGGCAGGATTTAATTTATATAAAATTTTATTCACATCATACTCCGTTACCACCCCTGAAGGAGCATACATCAAATCCGGATTGTTTCCTGCATCTGCAAGAATCTGTTCATCTTCTTTAGAAAGACTTAAAGACAGAGGAGCGTTCTTATTGTCATTTTCCATGAACCAGTTTAAGCCTACTTTGAATTTCTCTCTCTGATGTTCAAGCTTTCCTGTAAACAGATATCTTGAATAATTCCTGTTGGCATAGTTATAGGAAATCGTTATGAAATTCTGCTGGAAAATAGGACGGAAACTGGTAAAGGTAACTTCACCGGTATTATAATTGATAATATAATCCTGGTTTTCACCACGCTTCATCAGGATTCCATCAATGAAGACCTGTTCAGAACCGGAGATCAGTGTGATAAACTGTTCCCCATTCTTACCTGTCAGACGGTAAGGTCCCTGATTTCCTTCAACCCCCTGAAAACGGATTCTGTGAAATTCACTTCGTGCAACACCTGCAGAGATATCTACCAATGTTTTGTTTTCCTTCCCGAATTCTGTCTGGAACTGAAGCCCCATGCTTCGTCTCTGGTATTTGGCAAAATAATTCTTAGATTCTACAAGGTCAAGATGCCCGGCTCTGAGGATGGATTTTTCCTTAATATTAAGCTGCATGTAGATTTTGTCAAACTCCTCAAGCGTTTGGGTGTAACCATCGGCCTGAATAGGCAGGTTGTGATCCGAAATACTGGCTAAAATCGTAACATCTTTGGATAAGCGCCCTGAAATCTGAAGATCCATTGAACTTTGCACAGACTGGCCCTGATTGTTACCAAAAGTAATCCCTCTGATGATGGAACCTTTTGAATTAAGTTCTCCTAAAAATCGTTTTTTATCATTCTTTGCCAGTACAGCTTCATCAATAACGATCTTGTTGTGCGTTCTTATGAAATCAAGGGTGTCTTTTGCAAAGATATCCTGCTCAAGCCTTGCCGCAAGAATACTGTCTCGTTTAATGCTGTCTTCCGGAACGTTGGGATTTTTCCATGAAAATACCTGAGCATTTCCTGAAAATATGCCTAAGAAGAATACAATTAGAAGGATATAATTCCGCAAGCCCTGAAAAATAATTGGTAAAAGTAACTAAAAAATGTTAATCGTAATAGCTTAACTATTATTAACAGAAACTTAACCTGTTTATTGTGTCAAAAAAAATAAAACGATGTACTTTTATCAAGGAAATTATTAATTATAAAAATGTTAAATCATGAAAAAATTTTATTCTCTTTTTGCAACGGTGATGATGAGTGCAGTTGCTTTTGCACAAACAACATACCTTTGGGACGGTACTTCTGTAAATCCTGTTTCGGGTACAAATGCTAATATTTCAAATGTAGCATTTGCAGCTACCCAGGGAAATAATAACGGTACTACGAATTTAATTACCGCTACATCTGTGTCTTCAGGTTATACAGGAGCAAGCGGATCCAGTAATTTTGGTGCTGCAGCTTTTAAAGAGGCTCTTTCTACTGCTACAAGTACTTATTTTAGTGTTACTGTTACTCCTGTTGCGGGTAATAAAGTAACGTTGAATTCTTTAAGTCTAGGGTCCAGAGGTACCTCTACCGGACCGGGAAAAATTACAGTATATTCCAGTATTGATAATTATGCTACTGCAATAGGTACTGTAAATGTTAACAATAACAGTACATGGACATTGAATAGCATCACTTTTTCAGGAACTAATTTAGTAGGTGCGGAATCTGCTCCGGTTACTTTAAGAATCTATGGAAGCGACAGCCCTGGTACGGGAACTCCATCTCTTGGTACTGCCAACTGGAGAATAGATGATATTTCTTTAATGGTTACTTCATCTACTGCTTCTCTAGCGGTTATTGATGCTAAAAACGTAAAATCAGGAAACTTTGTAAAGAATTCTTTCGTTAAAAATAACGAGATTGTTTTCGGATCTGATGTAAAAGATGTGAAAGTTTTCAATATGTTCGGACAGCTTGTAAAAGAAGCTTCTGTAAAACAAAATGAAACGGTAAGCGTTGCTGAACTGGCAAAAGGGAACTATATCGTAACAGGTACAGTGAACAACCAACCGGTTTCTCAAAAAGTTCTTAAAGACTAATTTCTTTTATATAAAAAACAGCCACTTCATTGAAGTGGCTGTTTTTTATATAATTATTACCGGTTTTGAGATTTTTGTATCCTATATATTTCTTAATTTGGTGGTATTGTTTTTGATGTTTTATTATTGATCCATTTCTTTAAAATTATTACGATGAAAAAAATCTTAACTCTTGTTGGACTTATAGTATTAACTTCTTTTTCAAATGCCCAGATTGTGATTAATGAAATCTATGGTGGGAATGCAAGTTCTGGTGCTGTATTGAAGAATAATTATATTGTCCTTAAAAATATCGGAACTACTTTGGTTTCTTTAACGGGAGCAAGCATTCAATATGCTCCGGCGATAGGTGCTTTTACCGAATATCATACACTGCCTGACTTTACTTTAGGTCCTGAAGAAACTTATTTGATTCAGGAGTCAGCAATTGAAGGAGGCGTTGAAAACCTACCAACACCGGATTTTATTGCCACTACAATCACTAATTTCGACGGAACTCCCAATAAATCTTCCGGGATGAAAATCTCCAGCGTATCAGGAAAAGTTGCTTTGGCCGGAAATATATTGCAGGTGACGGGACCTTCCGCATCCAATGTACTGGATTTTGTAGGATATGGATCAAATGCAGATCAGTTTAAAGGAGATGGGCCGGCTCCTTCTCCCACTACAACAACGGCTATTAAAAGAACGATGGTTGGAAGTAATGATAATATGGCAGACTTTTCCCTTGAAGGCAGTGTGAAATCTGGTTTTGTACAGAATCCTTTTATAAAAGACAGTAAAGTAGTGTTCGGAACCGAGGTGAAAGATGTGAAAGTTTACGATACATTCAGACAGGTTGTTAAAAAATCCCCTACAAAATTAGCTTCAACCCTTGACATTGCAGAACTTCCAAAAGGAACTTATATTGTCACAGGAACCATTAATAATATTCCGATCTCACAGAAAATTATAAAAGATTAGTTTTTTAATAAAGAAGAACAGCTCATTAATGAACTGTTCTTTTATTTTTTATTACTATAAGTTTAATACCAACCTCTTCTTGCAGCATTAATAATGGAACCAAGATTAAGAATCAATGTATATCTGATACGCTTTCCATAATCTTTGAAGGATGGTTCAAAACCTAAAGAAGATTGTATCGGGAAATAAACCTCCAGAAAATCAGGAATGATTCTTACTTTAACTCCGGTATCCCATATGAATTTGGCAGGAAGATCTTTGTTTTTATAAACACCGGCATCAGCATACACATGGAATATTTTCCAGACGCTTGAATCCACGTTGGCAGAAGTGATCCATTGGTTTACTGTTCCCGGAAGAAAAGATTTAAAACCACCATCAGCTAATATAAACTGTTGGGAAAGAAGGCCGCTGCTGGCACTTTCTCCTAAAAGCGTATAAGAGAATGAATAGTTGGAAACCCTGGAAATTCCATAGTCGAAAAGGTTATTTCGGGTGTTGTTTCTTAAAAAATATCCGGCAAATAGACGTAAGCTCAGTTTTTGCTTAGGAGCAAATTCCCATCTGTAGAAACCTTCAGCCGTTATTTTATTAAAATCTTCCATTCCCTGCGTACTTAGACTAAAGCTTTTTTCATGAATCATCTGGTTGTCACTATAGCCATAGCCGATACTCCAGAGATTATACTTGCTATAATCATTATTAGCGATCATTTTAGGACTCAGATCCCTTTCAAAATAATTATAGGAAATCCCTAGACCTCTGCTTACAGTACTTCTCGGGTTCTTCCTGAAGTTGATAGAAGAAGATATTGAGGTTTTTCTGTAGGCAAGGTCATAATCATAATGAAAATAAGAACCCGAAAGTCCGAATGTTAAACTTCGGATAATGCTTTCTGCAGGTAGAATAGAATAGGAGACTGCTCCAGAACCCGTCAGTTTTCCTGTTCCGGTACTATAAGTCGGAGTAACCGAATACAAAAATTTCTGATCAAAGAAAGACTGGTTTTTTAAATTGATTCCCAAAAGAAATTTATCATACGTATTGTTAAAACGTACCCTTGGGCTGAGGTAAACTTCATTGTATTCGGGGTTTGGAATATCTTTTATTAATTTTAGTTTAATTTTTTTTGCATTGGAAAACAGGCCTTTTGCATACAGAAAATTATCTCTGTAATTGGATTCAGGGAAAATATATCCGCTGTTTAGAGTGACTTTATAAATATTTTCTGATGCGGGAAGAGAAAGGCTGGTGATACGTTCGTTTTCTTCGGTGTCTATCCAATAGGCCTTCTTTTCTCCTTCTCTGGTTTCTGTTTCCAGCTTTACCGGAATGGAAATATCTGTATTCTTTACAATTTTTATTTGTAGAGAATCATTTTCTTTTCTAATATTTTTTAGTTTAAAATCAACACGGTTCTTTTGTTTGAAAAAGTTGGAGAGATAAGCTGTTGATTTATTATTTTCTGAAAGAGCGGTCAGGAATTCTTCAGTATTGATTTTTTTTCCGGAATTCTGAGAAATATAATTCTTTACAATCCCATTGAAGTTATCGTATCCCATTTTGTCAGCCGAATAGTTGAAAAGACTTCCTGTTTCAAAGCTGCTGATGGCCATGTCATTGAAATTACTCAAAACAGGGAAGTGTTCATCAATCTTCTGATCAAGATTTTGCAGCATGATGTATTGATAGGAAAGTCCATAGCGATCCAGAAGTTTTACTTTGGATGCATGGAATAATTTTAAAGGTTTGAGCCCAAATATTCTGGTTTCGGGTAGCGTTCCTAAAAGTTTTGTATCAGCATAGAATTTTTTGAGATACTGAATTTCCAGATAAGATTTTAACCCATTTTTAAACCAGTGGTCTTTTTCTTTATCTGCAATAACGCTTTCATCAAGAATTTTCTTGGCAATGATCCCGAAATAATCCAGATCTGTTTTTTCAGTATCGGTAAACAGACGGAATCTGAATTTCCAGAAAGTAATATCATTATTTCCGAAAAAGTCTTCTTTAGCTCTGAATTTATCTGAAATAAAAATACTTTTCGGAAGAACTCCGATGCGTTCCTTAAGGAATTTTAAATGTAAGGGAAGATAAAACTCCAGATTTTGTTTTTCCTCCGGTTTTAGATTATACCCAAATTTGATTTCGATTTCCTCTCCGTCAACATTGGTTTTTATGGAAGGAAAACTGGTTGAAGAAATTAAAAATTCAGGATCGGAATCAAGGTATCCCTTAAATGAATTCATCTGTACCTGTGGAAGATTACCTTCTACAAAATTATTAACAGGAATATCAAAGTTGATGGTCCAGAAAGTATTGAAACTTACCTGTTCTTCAATATCATGGTAGTTTCTTTTAGAAATATTGTCCGGATCAAAATGATCCGGAACAATAAAGAAATATTTTAATACAGTATTCTGAGCGGATGTTCCGTATCCCGTAAATGTTTTATCGGGAAGCTGCATCCTGTACTGCAACTGTAATGTGACGCTCTCGCCAGGTTTTAATACATTTTTCAGAGGAATAAAAATATTTTCATCTGAAAGTGTATTGACGGGAATTGCTTCATTTTCAGAACTTTTAATGTTCAGTTCAAGAAGTTTTCCCAATTGATCGCTCTTCGCAAAATGCAAATCATTATTTCGGTCTTCCAGTTTTCGGTAGACTAAAGAAGTTCCCCGTTTATTGTACGCGGAAACCCAATTCAGGAGTTTTACGGTTTGCAGGTCTTTCCCGGAATGATTGTAGTAAACAATTTCCTGGCTGACATCAAGGTTCTTTTTGTCAGGAGACAGTTTCGTTTCAACGTATATACTGTCTGTCTGTGCAGAAACCTGTACAACTCCCCATAACAAAATAAGGCAAATGCTGATCTTTTTCAAATATTCGTGATAAAGCCCAAATATAACTTATTTTGTATATACTTTATAGGATTTTAACCCTGAATTGCTTTTTTTTCCAAAGAATTAATATAGGCATTCCATCCTTCTGTTTTATAAGTGATTGCAGACGCTTCAGGATCGTTGGATTTGTAGATTCCTCTTCCTACGATAATAAAATCTGTGTGCAAGGTCTTGAAAACATGTTCTGGTGTGTTGTACTGCTGTCCTTTACCATCTCCCGAATCTGCAAGGTTTACCCCTGGAGTGAACAATAAAAGGTCTTCAGGAATTTTATTCTGAGATACACCACCAATAACATTAGGATGAGATAATGCTACTTTTAAAGCTTCTTCACGATAGCTTGCTGTTGTTAAGGTTCCTTTGGAAGACATTCCAACAATAGCTACTACCCCTACATTGCTGAAGCAGTCTAAGGATTCAAAACCTCCGATTACCTGAGAGGTTACAAAATCTGCCCAATTTGTAATTTTGAAAACTCCACTGGTAAACTGAAGTTCCTGTGTATTTCCAATGTCAGCAAATTTTCTGTCTTCCATCAATAAGAACTGGTGTTTTGCAGCAATAGCTTTTAGAGGAGTGATTGTTTTTTCATATTCGAAATCAGAAATAATATCGATATGCGTTTTTAAAGCAACAATATGCGGACCTACCTTTTCAGCCAGCTCCAATAACTCCTGAGTGGTCGTAACATCAGCAGAAGCAATAAGGTTTGATTTTTTTGCTAAAGCTGTTTCCAGTAATTTTTTTGAAACAGAATGTTGGGTAACCTGAAGTTTCTGCTCATAAGAAGATCTTGTTTCTTCTTCGAACTGAATGTGATTTCCCTGAAGGAAGTCCTGGATTCTTTTTACCTCTTCATCAGACAATTCACCCGTTTCCTGAAGAATACCGCATACTTCGGAAATATTGAAAAGAGTGTGCACTCTAAATCCTTTGCTTTCCAGTAATTGTTTTCCTCCCTGCTCTCTGTCCAGTACCACAACGATATCCGAAACTTTAAGATCCTCCTGTTCTATTTCAGGAATGGTTTCTAATAAAGACTTTCCTGAAGTGATCACATCTTCTACCAAAAGACAATTTTGCCCTTTCTGGTAAATTCCTTCAATCAGTTTTTTTGTCCCGTAGCTTTTCGCTTCTTTTCTTTTAATAATTAATGGAATATAGCTTTCCAAAGACATTGCAGTGGCCATAGGAAGGGCAGCATAAGGAACTCCACAGATTAAATCAAAATTATCTAATGGAAGCATTTCCAATAAATAATTAGCCAGATTTTTTAAAATTTTAGGATCTGAAGCCAAAGGTCTCAGGTCTACATAAAAAGGACTTTCGATACCACTTTTCAGGGTAAACCTTCCGAATTTAATGATTCCTAGTTTGTAGCACTCTAAGAAGAATTCTTTTTTACTTTCCATTATTTTTTATTAGATATTGCAAATTTAAGGAATTGAAATAAGGCTTAAAAATTTATCGCTCATTTGTAAATAAAAAACCATCCCGGATTAAGCAGGATGGTATGAAAAATATAATAAACTATTATTTTACGATTTCAGCATCAATGACTTGGGCACCACTGTATTTTTGCTGAGCTTCCCATAATAAAAACTTGTCAACCTCTTTGATGAGCTTAGGAATAGTCAGTGACAATACTGCCAGATCATCCATGACTCCAAGTACCGGTATCACAAATTCAGGAAGAAGGTCAATAGGAGAGAGCACATATAAAATTCCCAGTAAAGGAAGAATAATGTCTATGGATTTCATAGGATAGATTCCTTTTCTCCACATTCTGACCATTCTGAAAATATCAGGGATCTTTTTTATAAAGCCCTTATGATTGATGGCTTCTTTTGCAAGATTTAATTTTGAATATTTCATTTTGTGTTTGGATTAATAAATTTTTCAATGCTATAAAATTCGCAAATCCTGTACCAACAAATTATAAAATTTAGTTAAAATATTATTTGATAATATTATCAATAAACTGATGCACAGTCTCTGTATTCCAGTCTTTTGTGGCATCCTCTTTAATAAGGATTCTTCCGTGTTTATCCAGTAGGAAAGTGGTAGGGAATACCTTGGGAAGAATTTTCTCAGAAATAGGACTTTGAGCAATATAGACAGGAACGGTATAGTTATTTTCTTTCAAAAACTTTCTTACATCTTCCTCTTTATCATTCATGGCAATCAATACAAAATCTACATGATCTTTTCTGGTGTCATACAATTTCTGAATGGAAGGCCATTCTTTTCTGCAAGGTGGGCACCACGTTCCCCAGAAGTTAAGGAAAACACCTTTGTCCTTAAAGTTTTTAAGATTGGTGCTGGGTGCATTGATTCCTTTAAGTTCTACATCATAATCCTCTTCACTGATATGAACAGCGCTTTCAATAGTGGCTACCGGAAAGAATGTATCCTTTAGGAAATTTCTAATTCCCGGAACAAAAGCAACAATACCTATGATCGCTATTATTATAATATAAATGATACTCTTTTTCATCTCTCTTTTTTATAGAAGATCTAAAATTTCCTGAACAGCATCTTTCCCTCTGTTTTTAGCATAATAAATCTGCAGATCATTATAAAATGTATCTTTTGGATACGCTTCGGGATCAGCTTTATACTTCATCAGCAGCTCATATCCATATTTGGGACGTGGGCCCCAAGAATTTTTTATCTTGAAATCTTTATCAAGGATAATGACTTTAGGAATAGATTCTGTGCCATTGGTTAAAAACTGATTAATCAAGCTTTTATCACTGTCTCTCAGGAAAACTCTTACCTCATTATGTCCTTCAAAAAATCTGAAAAGAGCAGGCACTGTTGCACTTGCATCTCCGCACCATGCTTCAGAAATGATTAAAATCTTTCCGTCAAAGTTTTTGGCAGCAAGTTCTTGCAGCTGATCTTCGTTCGGAACATATTTCTTCACCGTTCTGTCCATTCTCTGAAGACCCAGCTCATAATATTGTTTATAGTCAGCTTCCTGTTGGTTAGCAGGATTCTCTAATCTTTCTTTTGCAATCTGAAGATACTCTTCAAATGAAATTCCTTTATCCCAGTAATTTTTCATTACCAAAGCTATTTATGTTAAAAATTATTGATATTTCTTGTTTTGTTGACCAAAAATAGGTCTGCCAGCACAAATGCAGCAAGACTTTCCACTACAGGAACCGCTCTTGGAACTACACAAGGATCGTGACGTCCTTTTCCTTCTACGATTACCGGGTTTCCGTCTTTATCGATACTGTCCTGAGGTCTCAGAATAGTTGCTACAGGTTTGAATGCTACGCGGAAATAGATGTCCATTCCATTGGAAATTCCACCCTGGATACCTCCGGAAAGGTTAGATTTTGTAGTGAAATCTGTATTGAAAGCATCATTGTGCTCTTTTCCCGTCATTTTAGCTCCACAGAAACCGCTTCCGTATTCAAAACCTTTGCAGGCATTGATATTCAGCATTGCTTTGGCAAGCTCAGCCTGAAGTTTGGAAAATATAGGCTCACCAATTCCTACAGGAACATTTTTAATCACACAAGTGATTGTTCCTCCGATAGTGTTACCCTCTTTTTTGATTTCTTTGATTCTTGAAATCATCTTTTCAGCAGTTTCAGCATCAGGACAACGAACATCATTGCTTTCTGTTTGAGAAAAATCTAAATCCTGATAAGGTTTTTCACAGAAAATATCACCTACAGAAGATACATAAGCATTGATCTCAATGTTGGGTAAAAGCTGCTTGGCAAGTGCCCCGGCTACTACCCAGTTCATTGTTTCTCTGGCAGAAGATTTTCCTCCTCCACGGTGATCTCTGAAACCAAATTTCTGGTCATAGGTGAAATCAGCATGACTTGGACGATATGCACCTGCGATATGGTCATAATCTTTTGATTTCTGATTTTCGTTTTCAATGATAAAACCAATTGGCGTACCTGTTGTTTTCCCATCAAAGATTCCGGAAAGAAACTTTACTGTGTCACTTTCTTTTCTTTGTGTAACGATTGCGGACTGGCCGGGTTTTCTTCGGTTCAATTCATACTGAACTTTATCGAGATCTACCGCTAAACCTGCCGGAAAATTATTGATGATACCGCCATAAGCCACTCCGTGACTTTCTCCAAATGTTGTAAGACTAAGAAGATTACCTAATGTGTTGAACATGATACAAAATTACCTTTTTTTCTTCAGATAATAAAGTTTCTGGATTTGTTCTATTTATCAGTGTTTTTGATATTATTGATAACCTTTTGGGCTTCCCTTTTTTCTTCAGGTGTTATTTTTTTCCAGATAAATCCTTTTTTGATATCATTTTTGTCCAAAAGCTGTGGAAAAATACCTGCTTTCACATCTTCAACAATATAGAAAGGAGTCACAGCCGGAATTGGAGTATCAAAACTATAAGGATAATTATGGGAAACATTAAATTGAAGATTTCCGACTTTAAATGTGTCAAACTGCTGATATTCATAGGTTGAAGGTTTGAGAATCTGCTCTTTTTGTAATCCGTTCATAAAACTTCCGACCCGAAAACTTGGAATATATTTTTGAATAATTTCTGGAAAAGATAATATTGACATGAAAAATAGGCTGAGAGCAGAAAAAACAACAATGGATTTTTTTTTGTCAAAATATTCGTGAAACATGACAAAGAATATCACGAAAAAAACATCGATAAAAAATCTGTATTGAGCTGAAAAAGCAAGGATTAATATACTTTTTATTAATAATGAGATGCAGATTAACGTGATGAGTTTTCTCTTTTTTATCCAGGCAAATACAGAAAAAATAATTAAGCTCAGCACAAATAGAATATTAATTTTGGATTTGATTCCTTCAAGAGAAAACCAATTCCTAATATAATCAGCCGTTGAAAATTTTTGAATTTCCTCATAGGTATACTGCATGTCATAGGTCTTCATGACTGCAAATTGTGAAGAAGTATTTAAAATTTCCGGATTGGGTTTCCAGGATAGTCCCAGATCACCTATTGCTACAGGAAAAACAGGATATCCGAATGTCCAGATATTTTTAGTGAAAAATAAAAAGAGAATTGCTCCTCCCAAAAGAAGTTGTTTAAAGTTACTTTTAAAAATAAAAAGAGAGACTAAGAAAGTCAGGATAGGAAGCCATATCATGGTAGGTTTTATAGCAAAAACAAAAACTGAAAAGGCAAAAAGGATAATGGTATTCCTATTTCCGGCAATAAGTTCATTTAAAATAATCAATGAGAAAACTATAACCGGAAGGTCAGGGCTTGGAGATTGTGAAAACAGCAGTAATACCGGAAGGAAACAAAGATGGATCCAGTTTTTTCTTTCAATAATATAAAATGTATAGATCATCAGGAGAACCGTGTTGATTCTTAAAAACGGATCGGAAAAATTTGAAAATCCAGCCTGAAAAATATGCCAGAGAGACATTTGTCCTAAGGTGAGGTCTACATTGGAAATACCCTTTATCAGCCCATATTCTGTAAGCCATTTCAATGTGGGAATATAATATCCGAAATGATCTAATATATAAGGGTAAAAGGAACCCGCGAAGATAATCGTCAGAGAAATTACACTTAATACTGTAAAATCTTTTTTTGAAAATTGATGAAATTCCTGATAGAGTTTGTTTTTAAAGAAAAAGAATAGTCCCAATAGGATTGAAGGTACTTCTACATTTATATTTAAGGGTACGAAAAAAGAGGTAAGTGTCCATATCAGTGTTATTCCTATGATTCCGGATATCATTTTCCAGGAGATGCCTTGAAATAAAATTCCCCATATATTTTCCATGATTTTTCCCCAACCCATCAGGACGGGAATGATGAAAATAGAAGAAAATAGAATCAATACCATAAAAAAAGATTGCTTAAAAGTAAGCAATCTTTATATTCTATCATTAAAAATATTTATTAACGAGGTTGTACCCTTCCGTCTTTTCTATCCTGTGATCTACCAATGGTATATCCTGTAGCGCCTCCTACAACACCACCAATTACAGCTCCCAGTCCTCTGTTTTTCTTAGCAATAAGGGCTCCGGCAGCAGCTCCACCTACAGTACCAATGACCGTCCCTTTCGCAGCTTTACTCCATCCTTTTTTCTGAGTAGTTCCCTGTGAAGTACCACTTCCGTTGTTGGCATAACTTCCGTTGCTGCTTCCTCCAGAATTGGAATTGGAGCTTCTGTCTCTATATACTGTTCGTGTTTCTCTGATCACCTGTGGTTTTGAATTATTTTCAGCAGTAGCTTTTGCTTTTTTACTTTCTGATATACTATCTGCTTTTTTCTGAGCTTCATATACCAGCTTTTCTTTCTCAATAGCCAGTTTTTGCTTTTCTATTTCAAGTTGTCTGGCCTGAAATTCAAGTTTCTGTACTTCCAGTGATTTTTCAGCAACGCTGTCATCTTTCTTGCAGGCTGTCATTAAAAAAACAGACAAAAAACCTGCTAATACTATCTTTCTCATAATTCAAATTTTAATAAGATAAAGCCAAAACGACTTTAATTTTAGTTTTATTTTCAATTATGAAGCCAAATTTTAGTTAACGAGTGTTAAAAATGAGAATAAAAAGGAAAATGATTTTTAATGATGATGAATTTTATGTTATTAATGCGGGGTTTAAGCTTTATTTGTAAATTTAAATTCATTGATAGTTTTTCTTAAATTCATATAAGTTGAGTATTTTTGAATACCAAATTACTTTTTAATATGAAAAAATCAATTTTTACAGTATCAGCATTTATTGGACTGCTGGCTGTCACAACATCGTTTACCTCTAAGGAAATAACAGAGACCCATAAAGGCTGTTCAGAAATAACTGATAAGACCCCAACAACTCAGACTTATAAGATTCGTTATGGTCTTCTTTCAAAAAATGGAACAAAAATTCTTTCGGGAAATTATGATGTAGGAAGTTTTCTTGCTGAAAATATGGCTACAGGAGAAGTGTATGATACGTATTATGGTGGTGGATTTCAGTCTGTTCCCCAATATTATGACGGACTTCCTGCAGGAACCTATACTTTTTCTGCAATGCAGGGACAGGGAGGCTGGGTAGGATATGGAACGGTAGTTGCCACAGTTTCTGATGCACAGGTAGATTCTGAGGGTTATATTACAATATATATTCCGATCATTTGGGAGGAATAAGCCTTGTGAGCGAATAAATATTTAGCTAAATTTACCCATTCCAGTAATGAAGATTTTTAATAATTAAAATAATTATACATAGTTTTTGTTTGGTTTAATTGATTTTACATTCAATGTGAATCGTCTGAACATTTTTAATAATGTAAATTATATTTTGATTTATCTTCAGGGTGCAGTTTGATTCTTATAGAAAGCATTCATTCTTCTGTTCCGATATTGTATTATTTTTTCTGCTTAGAAAATGTAATGTAATGGTCATGCTGAATGATTCCACAATATTCTGTTTGGATTTTTCTAAATAGATTTTTTTCATCATTTGTGTTTTTTAGGCCTCCGCAAGGAGGCCGTTTCTTTTTTGATCGTTTTTATGATTTTGCACATAGGATACCTGTTCAAAAACCTATACTTTTATGAGAAACATTTTCATTCCATATTTTATTAAAAAATGCTACTCAAA